>JBOIFB010000016.1:0-20303 GCA_050741415.1 Burkholderiales bacterium
GGCACCTATCCGTTCGTCACCTCGTCGAACTGCGTCGCGGGCGCCGCGGCCGCGGGCGCGGGCATCGGGCCGCAGCAGCTGCACTACGTGCTCGGCATCACCAAGGCCTACACCACGCGCGTCGGCGGCGGGCCGTTTCCGACCGAGCTCACGGACGACGTCGGCCGCTACCTGGCGACCCGCGGCGCGGAGTTCGGCGCCACCACCGGGCGCGCGCGCCGCTGCGGCTGGTTCGACGCGGCGCTGCTCAAGCGCTCGATCCAGATTAACGGCGTGTCGGGACTTTGCATCACCAAGCTCGACGTGCTCGACGGCGTCGAAGCGGTGAAGATCTGCGTCGGCTACGAGATCGACGGCACGCTGAGCGATATCCTGCCGGTGGGCGCCGAGGAGCTGGCGCGCTGCGTGCCGGTGTACGAGGACATGGCGGGCTGGATGCAGAGCACCGTCGGCGTCAAGACTCACGAGGACCTGCCTGGCGCCGCGCGCGCCTACCTGGCGCGCATCGAGGCGCTCTCCGGGGTACCGATCGATCTGATCTCGACCGGCGCAGACCGCGACGAGACGATCGTTCTGCGCCATCCGTTCGGGGCGTGCGCCTGAATCCTTTCCCAGGCGCGCGCCTGGGCGTAGGATTGGGCCGGACCGAAAAAGGCAAAGAGAGAATCCGATGGCACGCAAGATCCCGCAACGTCCACCCGAAGTCGATGACCGTACCCGCATTATCGAACGACCCGACGGCTTTTACTGGCGCGAGGAAGCGAGCGGAACCGAGTCCGGCCCTTTCCCGACGCTCGAGGAAGCCGTCGCCGAACTGCAGGCCGCCGAAGGTGGAAACTACGAGCCGGGCGAGTCGCTGGAGGAAGCCGAATCCGAAATCGGCGTCGCTGAATGGATCGACCCGGAAACCGGCGAGCCCGCCGAAGAATCCGTCCCTCGCATCGAAGACAACTGAACGTTCGACATCGGGCTCACCGAGCGCCGGCCACGAGGAGAGGCAGCTCGGACATGTGGCGAAAAACCGTGCGAGCTCCTGCAGCCAACAGCCTCGCCCCGGCTTCATCCGCGCCAAAACCATAGACGGTCATGCCTGCGGCGAGCGCCGCGGAGATTCCGCTCTCGCTGTCCTCTACCACGAGACAGGCGGAGGGCGGCGCGGCGAAGTGGCGCGCTGCAAAGAAAAAAAGATCGGGAAACGGCTTTCCCCGCGCGACGTCCGTCGAGCTGAACATCCGGCCCTCGAAGCGCGCAAGCAGAGAAGTGATGCCCAAAGTCTTGCGCATCTTCTCGTGCGGCCCGTTCGATGCGATGCAGTAGGGTATGCGGATTCGGTCCAGCGCGCTCTCGATCCCTTCCACAGGCTTTAACTCCGCCTCCATGGCGGCGAAGGTCCGATCCCTGTACTCGGGAACGAAACCTCTTGGCAATGGCGCGCCGAGCAGCTCCGTGACGAGCTCGAGGGTCCGGGCAAAAGTGTGACCGGTGAACCGCTGCGCGGCTTCAGCGGCGCTGATGGAAGCGCCCAGCTCGTTGATCATCTCGGTAAGAACGCGCATGGTGATCGGCTCGCTGTCGACCACGACTCCATCGCAGTCGAGAATGAGCAGCGCGAACGGGGACTGACGCGGAGGCATATGTCTGTGAACTTGAGGATTGCATTGTATTGCCTGATCCCAGGCCTGCTTGCTGCCTGCGCGACTGACCGGGATGTGATCCCGCTCGAGCAGTCGCACATGAATGCACCCGTTAGGGTGCTGGTGCTGGAATCCCCGATGTCGGTAGGCCCCGGCAGGCTCGGGGCCGTATTTGCGCCGGACACCAAGCCGGGATCACAAGCTGTCGCCGGGCCAATTGTTCGAGGAGAAGCGCACGCTCGGGAATTCGCGCTGGTCACGATGGATTCAGCCTTGGGCAAGCTGTCCAAGGTCGAGCTGGTCAAGTCGCCGGCGCAAGCGAGCAAACCGTTCCGTGACGCCGAACGCAAGAACTTTGAAAGCCCCGTCACTCAACACGAGGCCGACGAGCTGGCGGTGGCTACCGGGGCTGACGCGCTGCTGAGATTTCGAATTACCGACTATGGCCTGACCCCGAGGTCGTGGCGCAAGGGCTATATCACGTTCGAGGTCGCTTCGACGCTGGCGATAGCAGGGCTCGTCGCATATTCGGGCACTACAGCCGCCAAGGCCGCGGCAGGCGCATATCTGGCGCAGGAAACCATCGAAGAAACGGCCGAGGCTTACGCCGGGTTCGGCGCATTGAACGTCGTCTGGCGTCCGGTACGGGTAGAAGCCGAGCTCGAGCGCTTGAATCCGGCAGCGACGGTCTGGAAGGGAAGCGAGACGGGGTTGTCCGAGGCAAAGCTTTCCCGCCTCGTCAGAAAAGTCCCCTCAGCCGAGCGAGACAGTCAACTGGACCAGGCGACAAGTCATGCCGTTGACGACCTCGTATCCGATCTTTCGGTCGCCATGGGCGACTAGTGCTTCAGCACGCACTTGTCGTACAGCTCGGGGAAGACGCCTGAGGGGTCGTACTTCTGCTTGAGTGCGCGATAGGCCTCGCCACCGTAGATGCGCGCGAACTCTTCGCGCCCGAAGTAGCTGTCCGAGTAGAGCGACTTGATGCCGCCGAGCTCGGCGGCCTTCTGCTCGATGAGGCGGTTGAAGTGGCCGGGCTCGTGCCCTTTGCGGGTTCGGATCACGTCCCAGAAGCCGAAGTTGACGTAGGGCTCGCGCCGCATCGGGTAGAGGCTGAAGCGATCGGCGTCGGCCTGCGGCATGATCGGGCACAGCCAGGCCGGCCAGATGCCGATCTCGCGCGCGAAGAAATCGAGGAATTCGGCCGCGCGCGCGAGGGGAACGTCCACGTCCTGGATCACCGACTCGGCGTGCAGGCCTTGCAGGCGGTCGAGCCAGCGCGTGAGCCCGACGCGGCTGTTCCAGCGCATGATGCGGGTGTAGGTGCGCGAATTGAGGCGCGCGCGGCCGTACAGGCGGCGCACGAGCGGGTTCTGCGCCAGCAGGTTCTTCGAGCACCAGAACCAGTCGGTGTCCCAGCGCCAGATAAAGTCGTGGGCCGAGAGGAAATCTTCGCGCTTCTCGCCGATCGAGCGGTAGTAGATGTCGAGGTAGCCGTAGTCGCTTGAATAGGGCGCCTCGTCCACGAAGCGCCCGAGCGTGAGAAACATCCGGTCCGGCGCAAACACCGTTCCGTCGACGAAATCGGCCTCGCCCGCGCGCACGATTTTGTCCAGCGCCGCGAAGCAGTCCTCGCCGCGACGGAACGGACGGTGCTCCAGCCGCACGAAGCGCTTCACCGGCGCAGTGCGCGCCGTCACGCGCAGCGCGTAGCCGAGCGTGCCATAGGAATTGGGCAGGGCATAGAACAGGCCGGCGTGCTCGTTGCGCGGCGTGCACACGACGATCCGGCCGTCCCCGGTGAGCACCTCGAGCTCGAGCACCGACTCGTGCACCAGGCCGTAGCGGTGCGAGGATGCCTCGATGCCGATGCCGGCGACCGCGCCGCCGAGCGTGATGGTGCTGAGCTGCGGCACCACCGCGGGCATCACGCCCTGCGGCAGGCAGGCCGCGACCAGTGTCTCGTAGCTCGCCATGCCCTCGGCTTCGATCACGCCGGCCGCCGGATCGACGCGCAGCACCTCGCGGAACTCGCGCACGTCGAGCCGGCGGCGCGCGGGTTCCGAGCGGTCGCGGAACAGGTTGGAAGTTTCCTTGCCCAGGCCGACCTGGCCGCCGCCCTCGCGCAGCCGCGCCGCGAGCCGGTCGCGCCGCGCGGCGTGGCGCTCGAGCGCGGCGTTCACGCGCGCTCGCGGTACAGGTGGGCGCGCGACATGGGGTAGTTGTCGGCGGTGATTTTGCCGCGGCTGAAGACGATCTGAAACAGGTGCGTGTAACCGCCGGGCGAGCGGAACATCTCGGCGCAGCCGTAGAGGTACACACGCCAGATGCGCCGGAAGCGCTCGTCGAACTTTTTCGGATCGAGCACGCGGATCGCGTCCCAGTTTCGGTCGAAGCGCTCGGCCCAGGCGTCGAGCGTGAGCGCGTAGTGCCGGCGCAGGTTCTCAATGTCCACCACTTCCAGGCCGGCCTGCTCCATGGCGACGATCACGTCGGCCAGGCTCGGCAGCCAGCCGCCGGGGAACACCTTGTCGCGGATGAAGAAATCGGTCTCGTAGTGTCCGACGTGGCCGATGAAATGCAGCAAGCCCAACCCGCCCGGCTTGAGGAACTTCGCGTGCGCACGCACGACCTCGGCCAGCTGGTCGCGTCCGGCATGCTCGAGCGTGCCGATCGAGACCACCTTGTCGTACTCGCGCCGCGCATCGCGGAAGTCGGTCTCGATCACCTCCAGCGCGCCGCCCAGCCCGCGGCGCGCGATCTCCTCGCGCACCATCGCCACCTGCTCCGTCGTGGTATTGATCCCGGTCGCGCGCACGCCGCAGCGCTCATGCGCGCGGAACATGAAGCCGCCGAAGCCGCTGCCGATGTCGACCACCTCCTCGCCGGGGGCGAGCCGCAGCTTGGCGCAAACGTGATCGATCTTGTTCCGCTGCGCCTCCTCCAGCGTGCGCGTGCCTTCCTTCCAGTAGGCGCAGGTGTACATCATGAGCGGATCGTCCAGCCAGTAGCGGTAGAACTCGGTGCCGAGCCCGTAGTGAAAGCGCGCGTTGGCCTTGGCCTGCTCCCAGGTCGCGTTCGAACGGCGCAGCTCGTGCCAGCGGTTGCGCAATGCGACCGGCGTGTTCGGGCGCGCGAGGCTGCCGTCCATGCCGGACGCGAGCACGCGGCGCAGGTCGCCGTCGAGATCGAGCTCGCCGTCGAAGTAGGACTCGAGCAGGCCGATGTACCGGTACAGGGCAGTGCGCCGTTCGGCGGCGGCAGTCTTGAACCGGACGGTGAAGGCGGCATCGCCTGTGCCGCAGTGCAGCTTGCGGTCGTCGGCGAAGCGCACGGAAAACGCTGTGCCGGATTGCTCGGCGACTTCTCTCAGCGCCGGCTCAATAAGCGTTCTCATGACTTTCTCATTTGGCCTGCGGATGGAGGGCGAAGCAAGATAGAATCCTGCCTTGCCGAGTCTGGTGCCGAGGAAGGGACTCGAACCCCCACAGTGTTGCCACCGCTAGGACCTGAACCTAGTGCGTCTACCAATTCCGCCACCTCGGCAGGGGAGCGCATTTTAGTGGCAGGATCATATCGTGTCAAAGAAGAAGCCGGCCAAGACGGCATTGCGGCGACGCGCGCGCGCTGAGCGCCCGCGCGCGGCGCCGTCGGACGCTTACGCAAAGGAAATCCTTGCGGCGCTGAACGCCGCCGGCGCGCCGCTCACGCCGGACGAGCTCGCCGAACGGCTCGACATCCGAGGCCGCGAGCGGCGCAGCTTCGACGAAGCTGTCGCGCGCCTGGAGCGTTCGGGAGCGGCGGTCAAGAACCGCGCCGGCAGCCTGCTGGTCGCCACCCGGCTCGCGCTGCTCGCCGGACGCATCGAGGGCCATCGGGACGGTCACGGCTTTCTCGCGCCCGACGACGGCGGCCCGCAGGTGTTCCTGCCGCCGGCCGAGATGCGCCAAGCGCTGCACGGCGACCGCGCCGCAGTGCGCATCACCGGGCGCGACCCGCGCGGCAGGCCCTCGGGCGAGATCGTCGAAGTGCTCGAGCGCGCCACGCGGCGCATCGTCGGCCGGCTGCACGCCGAGCACGGAGTGCTGTTCCTGGTGCCCGAGGACCGGCGCATCGCGCAGGACATCCTGGTCCCGCCGGGAGAGGCGGGGCGAGCGAAGGCCGGCGAGGTAGTGACTGTCGAGCTCGTGGCGCAGCCTTCCAAGCATGCGCAGCCGATCGGGCGCGTGGCCGAAGTGCTGGGCAATTCCACCGATCCCGGGATGGAGATCGAGATCGCGCTGCGCAAGTTCGATCTGCCGCACGAATTCTCGAAGAAGGCGCTCGCCGCGGCGCGCGCGCTACCCGCGGCCGTGCGCGAAGAGGACCTGCGCAACCGGCGCGACCTGCGCGAGCTCGGCTTCGTCACCATCGACGGCGAGACGGCAAAGGATTTCGACGACGCAGTGCACGCGGTGCGCGACGGGCGCGGATTCCGCCTCTGGGTCGCGATCGCGGACGTGAGCCACTACGTGCGCCACGGCGAAGCGCTCGACGCAGACGCGCTCGAGCGCGGCACCTCGGTGTATTTCCCGCGGCGCGTGATCCCGATGCTGCCGGAGAAGCTCTCCAACGGCCTGTGCTCGCTCAACCCCGAGGTCGAGCGCCTCGCGATGGTGTGCGAGATGATGATTACGCCCGAGGGTGTGGTGGCGCGCTACGAGTTCTATCCGGCCGTGATCCGCTCGCGCGCGCGCCTGACCTACAACCAGGTCTGGGCGACGCTTTCCTCTGGCGGGGCGCCCGAGCCCCTGCGAACGTTGTACGAGGTCTACGGCAGGCTGGCCGAGGAGCGCCGGCGCCGCGGCGCGATCGACTTCGAGACGCTCGAGACCAGGATGGTGTTCGACGCGCAGGGCAAGATCGAAAAGATCATCCCCGAGGCGCGCAACGACGCGCATCGCCTGATCGAGGAGTGCATGCTGGCGGCGAACTATTCGGCGGGCAACCTGCTCTCGGAGCGCGGCCATCCGGTGCTGTTCCGGGTGCACGACGTGCCGGCGCCGGAAAAAGTCTCGGCGCTGCGCGATTTCCTGGCCGAGCTCGGGCTGCAGCTTCCGGGCGGCGAGGTGCCGCGGCCCGGGGACTACGCCCAGCTGCTGGACAAGATCCGCCGGCGCCCCGACTTCACGCTGCTGCAGACGATCCTGCTGCGCTCGCTCAAGCAGGCGATCTACAGCCCGGACAACGCGGGCCACTTCGGGCTCGCGTTCGAGGCCTACGTGCACTTCACCTCGCCGATCCGGCGCTACCCCGACCTGCTGGTGCACCGCGCGATCAAGGCCTGCCTCGAGGGACGTCGCTACGAAGGAGTCGACTGGGACGCGCTCGGGCGGCATTGCTCCGACACCGAGCGCCGCGCCGACGAGGCGAGCCGCGACGTCGAGAACTGGCTCAAGTGCTTCTATATGAAAGAGCACGTCGGCGGCGTATTCGACGGCGCGGTGACGGGGGTGACCTCGTTCGGGCTGTTCGTCACGCTGGACGACTACTTCGTCGACGGGCTGGTGCACATCTCGGAGCTGGGGCGCGACTATTTCCAGTTCGACGCGGCGCGCCACATGCTCCTGGGCGAGCGCACCGGCCAGCGCTTTCGCCTCGCCGACCGGATGAAGGTCGAGCTGGTGCGCGTCGACCTGGAGACGCGCAAGATCGATTTCCTGCCCGCATGAGCAGGCCGCTGCGCGAGCCCAGGGTGGTAGTCGGGTTCCATGCCGTGCTTGCGCGCCTGCGCGCCGAGCCGGGGTCGGTGCTCGAGGTGTACCTCGACGAGACGCGGCGCGATGCGCGTGCCAAAGATCTGATCGCGGTCGCCGAACGCTGCGGCACGCGGCTGCTGCGCGTGCCGGCCAAGCGGCTGGACGGCTTCTACGGCGGCGGGCGGCACCAGGGCGTGGTGGCGCGGGTCGAGGTGAAAAGCGCGGGCGCGAGCCTGGACGAGATCCTCGACGCGGCGAGCGGGCCGCCGCTCTTGCTGGTGCTCGACGGCGTCACCGATCCGCACAATCTGGGCGCTTGCCTGCGGGTGGCGAACGCCGCCGGCGCGCAGGCGGTGGTGGCGCCGCGCGACCGCGCGGCCGGGATCACTCCGTCGGTGTCCAAGGTGGCGAGCGGCGCGGCCGAGGCGACCCCCTACGTTATGGTCACCAACCTCGCGCGGGCGCTGGACGAGATCAAGGAACGCAACATCTGGGTGGTGGGCGCCGACTCGGGGGCGCGGCAGGATCTGTACGCGGCGGACCTGCCGGACGCGATCGCCTGGGTGCTGGGGGCCGAAGGCGAGGGCATGCGGCGCCTGACGCGCGAGCGCTGCGATACTCTGGTGCGCATCCCGATGCGGGGCGAGGTCGAAAGCCTCAACGTCTCGGTCGCCGCGGGGGTTGCCCTGTTCGAGTCGGTTCGGCGCCGAATCTTGCCCAAGCCCTAGATTTGCCTATATAATTCCGACCCTTTCCTTGCCGCACCGCGTCGCATGACGGGCGGCTTCAATCCACAGGGAGAACGCATGCGGCATTACGAGATCGTCTTGATCGTCCATCCGGACCAGAGCGAGCAGGTGCCCGCGATGGTCGATCGCTACAAGGGCGTCATCGCCGCGCGCAGCGGCATCGTGCACCGCCTCGAGGACTGGGGCCGGCGCCAGCTTACCTACCCGCTGCAGAAAGTGCACAAGGCGCACTACGTGCTCATGAACATCGAGTGCGACCAGGAAACCATCGACGAGCTCAACAACTCGTTCAAGTTCAGCGACGCCGTACTGCGCCACCTGATTGTCAAGATGACCAAGGCGGTCACCGAGCCTTCCCCGATGATGAAGGAGGAGAAGTCCAAGTCGCTCATGGAGCGGGAGGCGAAGCCCGCTGAGACCGAGGCGGACGCCGAGGCCGCCTGAGCGCCGATTGGACCAGGCGAACCGGGTTGAACTGTCGGGCACGCTTGCGCAGCTCGGCGCGCTGCGCCACACGCCCGCCGGAATCCCGCTGATCGAATTGCGCATCCGGCACGAGTCGCAGGCCGCCGAAGCGGGCTCCAGGCGCAGGGTAGAGGCCGAGGTCGAGGCGATCGCGTTCCAGTCCCACGCCCGGCTGCTCGCCGCCGCCGCGCCCGGCAGCGCGCTGAGAGTAGAAGGATTTTTGTGCGCCAAGAGCCGGCGCTCGAAGAAGCTGGTTCTGCACCTGACCAAGATCGAATTTACTGAAGGAGTTTGAGCATGCCCCCGCCACGCAGAGGAAAAGGCAAAGGTAAAGGAAAGTTCAGCAAGGACAAGAAGGACCGCGGACAGAAGGCGCTGTTCCGGCGGCGCAAATTCTGCCGCTTCACGGCCGAGAAGATCGAGTGGATCGACTACAAGGACATCGAAATTCTCAAAGACTTCGTGAACGAGAACGGCAAGATCATCCCGGCGCGCATCACCGGAACTTCGGCCGGCTATCAGCGCCAGCTCTCGACCGCGATCAAGCGTGCGCGCTTCCTGGCGCTCTTGCCCTACACCGACCTGCACTGAGGGCTGCGCCATGCAAGTGATCCTGATGGAAAAGGTGGGCCACCTCGGAAACCTGGGTGATGTCGTCAAGGTGAAGGACGGCTTTGCCCGCAACTACCTGATTCCGCAAGGCAAGGCAAAGCGCGCGACGCCCGACAACCTGAAGGCGTTCGAGACCCGGCGCGCCGAGCTGGAGCAGACGCACGCCAAGGCGCTGACCGAGGCGCAGGAGCGAGGCGCGAAGCTCGAGGGCCTGGCGGTGCAGATCAGCCAAAAGGCGGGCGTCGACGGCAGGCTGTTCGGCTCGGTCACGAACTACGACATCGTCGAGGCGCTGAAGAAGCAGGGCATCGAGATCGAGCGGCGCCAGGTGCGCATGCCGCAGGGGCCGCTCAAGCAGGTGGGAGACTTCCCGCTCGAGATCGAGCTCTACACCGACGTGGTGAGCACGATCACCGTTTCGGTGCTCGGCGAGGCGTGATCCGCGCGCACGCGCTGCTCGCGTGAGAAAAGGGCTGGCAACAGCCCTTTTCTTTTTGTAGCATCGACTCCTTATGGCTCAAACGCCACAGACTCAGGCCCTGCGCAACGACGGTTCGGACGCCCAGCTCCTGGCGCTGAGAGTCCCGCCGCATTCGGTGGAGGCCGAACAGTCGCTGCTGGGCGGGTTGCTGCTCGATAACCAGGCCTTCGACCGCATTGCCGACCTGGTCTCGGCGCAGGACTTCTACCGCGACGACCATCGCCGCATCTTCCGTCACATCGTCAAGCTGATCGAGGGTGCCAAGCCGGCTGACGTGGTGACGGTGTCGGAGTCGATCGAGGCGAGCGAGGACAAGGACAAGACCGGCGGGCCGGCCTATTTGGGGGCGCTCGCGCAGAACACTCCGAGCGCGCTCAACATCCGCCGCTACGCCGAGCTGGTGCGCGAGCGCGCGGTGCAGCGGCGCCTGGCGCAGGTCGCGACCGAGATCGCGGAGAACGCGCTCAGCCCGAGCGGCAAGGAGGTCGGGCAGCTGCTGGACGAAGCCGAGTCGCGCATCCTCGAGATCGGCGAGGCGGGCTCGCGCCACACCGTGGGGCTGGAGGAGATCAAGCCGGTGCTGGCACGGGTGCTGGAGCGCATCGATCACCTGTACCACCGCGACAATCCGTCGGACGTGACGGGCGTCCCGACGGGTTTTCACGACCTCGACTCCAAGACCGCGGGCCTGCAGCCCGGAGACCTGATCATCGTCGCCGGGCGCCCGTCGATGGGCAAGACTGCGCTGGCGCTCAATATCGCGGAGAACGTCGCCCTCAACACCCTGCTGCCGGTGGCGGTGTTCAGCATGGAGATGAGCGGCACTCAGCTCGCCACCAGGATGCTCGGCTCGATCGCGCGCGTGGACCAGCACAAGATGCGCACCGGCAGGCTGTCGGACCAGGAGTGGCACGACCTGTCCGAGGCCATGGGACGGCTGCACGACGCCCCGGTCTTCATCGACGAGACCGCGGCGCTGAACTCGCTTGAGATCCGCACCCGGGCGCGGCGCCTGTGGCGCCAGTTCGGCGGCAAGCTCGGACTGGTGGTGGTCGACTACCTGCAGCTCATGTCTGCGGCCAACGCCAGGGGAAGCGAGAACCGCGCGACCGAGATCTCAGAGATGTCGCGCTCGCTCAAGGCGCTCGCCAAGGAGCTCAAGGTGCCGGTGATCGCGCTGTCGCAGCTCTCGCGTGCGGTCGAGCAGCGCAACGACCGGCGGCCGATGATGTCGGACCTGCGCGAATCGGGCGCGATCGAGCAGGACGCCGACTTGATCCTGTTCATCTACCGCGACGAGGTGTACTCGCCCGACAAGCCCGAGATGAAAGGCCGCGCCGAGATCATTATCGGCAAGCAGCGCAACGGCCCGATCGGCAAGGTCGAGCTGACTTTCCTCGGCCAGTTCACGCGTTTCGAGAACTTCGCCGCGCCGGGATCGTTCTGACGTCGGCCCCGGGGTGCCGGGGGCGATTCGCTGCTATCGATCTTCGCCGAAGAAACGGTTCAGCTCGGCGTTGCTGATTACGCCGGCAAAAGCGACGAATTTTCCCTCCTGCGCGATCTGCGTCGCCGCGGCGATGAAGCCGTGCATGGCCACGCGCGCCAACGTGCCGCCGACGCTGATGCGGCGCACGCCCATCGCCGCGAGATCGCCGACGGTATGGCCCAGCGGCGCGCTGTTGAGGAAATTGACCGCCTTTGCGCCCACCGCCTTGACGGTCGCCTCGATATGCTCGCGGGTCCTGATGCCGGGCGAATACAGGCAGTCGGCGCCCGCGCCGGCAAACGCCTTGAGCCGGCGGATAGTTTCGTCGATGTCGGGCCGGCCGCGGATGAAGCCTTCGCTGCGCGCGGTGAACACCACCCCGGATCCCGACGCGTCGATCGCGGCGCGCGCCGCCTTGACCCGCGCGAGCGCGAGATCGAAGTCGTAGAGGGGAATCTCGGAGCGCTGCGGCGAGTCCTCGATCGACAGTCCGGCGACGCCGGTCTCGATGCAGCGCGCCACGTTCGCCGCCACGCCGTCGGGGTCATCGGCAAAGCCGTTCTCGAAGTCGGCGTTGAGCGGAATGTCCGTCGCATCGGCAAGTTCCCGGAAATGCGCCAGAACTTCGTCCAGCGGCAGCGCGCCGTCCGGCAGGCCGCGGGAATGCGCGAAGCCGGAGCTCGTGGTGGCGAGCGCCTTGAATCCCAGGCTCTGCAGGTAGCGGGCGCTGCCCACGTTCCACGGGTTCGGAATGACGAAGCAGCCCGATGCATGCAGGGCGAGGAAGGCCTTGCGTTTGTCCGCAGCGCTTGCACGAGGGGCCGGCATATGCGAGCTCACAATACTTCGGCCGCGTAGTCGGCCAGGCGCGAGCGCTCGCCGCGCGCAAGCGTGACCTGCCCGGCGTGGGCCCAGCCCTTCATCCGGTCGACCACGTAGGTCAGGCCCGAGCTGCCCTCGGTGAGGTAGGGCGTGTCGATCTGCGCGATGTTGCCCAGCAGCACCACCTTGGTGCCGGGGCCGGCGCGGGTCACGAGCGTCTTCATCTGCTTGGGCGTGAGGTTCTGCGCCTCGTCGATGATGAGCCACTTCTTGATGAAGGTGCGCCCGCGCATGAAATTGAGCGACTTGACCTTGATCCTCGAGCGCACCAGGTCGCGCGTCGCGGCGCGGCCCCACTCGCTGCCGGGCTCGTCGGAGGCGTTCAGCACGTCCAGGTTGTCTTCCAGCGCGCCCATCCAGGGCTGCATCTTCTCCTCTTCGGTGCCGGGCAGGAAGCCGATGTCGTCCCCCAGCGGCACGGTGACGCGCGTCATGATGATCTCGGTGTAGCGCTTGTCGTCCAGCGCCTGCGCGAGCCCCGCGGCGAGCGCGAGCAGTGTCTTGCCGGTGCCGGCCTGGCCGAGCAGCGAGACGAAGTCGATCGACGGGTTCATCAGCAGGTTGAGGGCGAAGTTCTGCTCCCGGTTGCGCGCGGTGATGCCCCAGACCGAGTTCTTGGCGTGGCTGTAGTCGCGCAGCGTCTCGAGCACCGCCGCGCGGCCCGATTTCTCCTTCACCAGCGCGTATAGCGGACGCTCGCCCGACTCGTCGTACACGAATTCGTTCAGCTCCAGCTGCGGCACCAGCGGGCCGCGAATGCGGTAATAGGTGTGGCCTTCCTTCTTCCAAGACTCCATATCGCGTCCGTGGCGGTCCCAGAAATCGGTCGCGAGCTTGCGCACCCCGGTGTACAGCAGGTCGGCGTCCTCCAGCACTTTGTCGTTGAAGTAGTCCTCCGCCGGGAGGCCGAGCGCACGCGCCTTGATGCGCATGTTGATGTCCTTGGACACCAGCACCACCTGGCGCTGCGGCTCGCGCGCGTGCAGGTGGCGCACCACCGACAGGATCTGGTTGTCGGTCTTGCCGATCGGCAGCGTGGCCGGCAGCTCGCCGTTGATCGCCTCGGTCTGCAGGAACAGCCGCCCGCCGGTCGGCGCGCCCTCCGGGGTGCGGAGCGGCAGCCCGGCCTTGATGTCGCCCTTCGCGTGCGAGACCACGTCGTCCAGGAAGCGGCTCGCCTGGCGCGCGTTGCGCGCCACGTCCGAGAGGCCCTTCTTGTTGCTGTCGAGCTCCTCCAGGGTGCCCATCGGCAGGAAGATGTCGTGCTCCTCGAAGCGGAACAGGCTGGCCGGGTCGTGCATCAGGACGTTGGTGTCCAGCACGAACAGCTTCTTGGTCTTGGATTTGCGGGGACTGCGGGGGCGCTTCGGCATTGCTTCGGAAACGGAGGGTTCGGCTGCAGCGGCCGGTTCGACATCATAGGGCTTTAACAAAGTTCAATACCTCCTCTGCGTGGCCTGGGATTTTCACTGCGCGCACTCGCCGGCCGAACGCCGCGCGTTCGGCGGGGCAGCCTGGGGTGTTGTCGTTGGGGTGGAAGTAGCAGAGCACCACAGCTTTGCCGCGGGTGCTCGAGAGCTTGAACGTGGCGCCGCCAGTCGAGGGCAGGGGGAAGTCCTTGACGGCCTTGCCGGGCATGCCAAGTCTATTCAAAGCCCTTTTCAGCGATGCGATGCAACGCGTTCATTGAACACGCTTTTGCCTATGCTCGCAAGCGTTGTCTGCCTCAACTCTTGGGTTTCTGTGCATGCGACTGATTCAAGGGTATTTTTGGAAGGATATTGTGTCATGCATGGTAACGCGTGCGACTTGAGCGCCGCTTCCCCGTCGAGCGCGAATCAGTGGGCAACAGACTCGTATACCGGTGGTAGACCGCGAACAGAAACGCGACTCGCTCGGCGTCGGAGGTGAAGCTGCGCCTGCCGTACCCGGTGTCCACCGCACGATCGACGGTTTGGTGCGCTTTCAAGAGGTCGGCCGGCATCGCCAAGGGGTCATACAGATCCGCTAAAGACGAGTCCGAATATCTCTCCCGCGTATCCAATACCGCCTGCGCCGCATTTTCAATCGCCTTGCTTTGACTTTCGCTAAGGCACGCCGGCCAAGGGAAATTGTTGTAGACGATGTCCTTTGAGTACCGATAGTCGCTTTTCAGTCGACCGCATGTGTAGCGTACCCAGGCCATGTGCATGGTAGAAGCCAGGATACCAAGGTGCAGAAGTGTTGCCCCTTCAATCGTAAACACGAGATTGCTTGCAATTACGGTCGGAGGCATCACCGCCATGGGAATGAACTGTCGACGTTCAGACGAGACGCTGGGAACCATTAGATAGCCTGTACGGGGTTGTGCAATCTGGCAGAAGAGTGACGGTGTCGTGGCAAAACGGCGTGTGGCAGCGGCCTTGCTTGCAAGTCGAAATCGCCTTACAGCGTCAATTCGCTCCATAACCCGTGGGAGTCGCCGGAGCCGGTCTGGTTTCGCATCCACCAACCACAGGCACCATCGTGAACCCTTGTTGAGTAGCTCATCTGCGCCTACGTATGGCCGCACGAGATCCTTCGCTGATGGTTCTTCCGCAAGAAGTGCCAGTCTTTCTTTGTCATCCAGGACTAGGTGACCCCCGTCGCGCGGCATGCTGCCGAATCGCATCGCAGGTACCTTGCAGATTGGTGCACTCCGATTCTCGAGAAAAACATCCGGCGCATCGACGAGATATGCGTTGATGTTCTTAGCGTTAGTGGGGTGCGGTTCGCCATTCGGCGCGTCGTACTCGAATATCGTTCGCTTGGTCGGGTCGATCTGTGAGAAACCGATAATCACGCAATGTACCGCCGCCACCCCTTTGGCCTCGTTCGACCAGCGGAACGTGCGGTGCGCGAAGTGGATCTTCACGCGGTAACGATGCGTCATCGGCGCCCAGAGCAATCCGACCTGTTCGCCTTGGGTGATCGAATTGGTTGACACGAAACCGACACGAATCGGAGTTTTGTCGATGTACTTGGCAACCTTCCAGTACCAGCAAGAAACGTAGTCGAGCACGCCATAGCCAGTCAGATCGGAGAAGACGCTGGCCATGTCCTCGCGCTGAGAGTCACCCATCACCATCGCGCCAGAGAATGGCGGATTACTTATGATGTAGGAAAGCCGTTCGACGGGCACGACGACGTTCCAATCGAGTCGCAGAGCATTGCCACGGACGATATGCGGCGTGCTCTTCAGCGGAATGCGCGCAAAGTACATTCCGAATTCTTCAGATACCTTGAGGTTCATCTGGTGGTCGATGAGCCAGAGCGCGACCTGGGCGATCTGGGCAGGAAACTCCTCGATTTCGATACCGTAGAACTGGTCAACGTCGAGGGTAAGCTCCTGGTGAATATTCAGGAAGCGGGAGCCGGGGCCGCTATGAGCGGCGCGCAGGATCTCCAGCTCCAGCAGACGAAGCTCGCGGTAGATGATGACGAGGAAGTTGCCGCAGCCGCAGGCCGGATCGAGGAAGACGAGGGAACGCAGTTTCTTGTGGAACTCGAAGAGGCGGTTCTTGTTGTTCTTGACCTTGCTGAATTCCGCCCAAAGATCGTCGAGGAAGAGCGGTTTAACGAGTTTGAGGATGTTTTCCTCGCTCGTATAGTGGGCCCCGAGATGTCGCCGCGCCGTCTCGTCCATGATGCTCTGAAAGAGCGCGCCGAAGACCGCAGGACTGACCGCGCCCCAGTTAAGGGCGCAGCAGTCGAGCAGCGTGGTTCGCATCTTGCGGTCGAAGCTCGCGACCTTGAGTGCTTCCTCAAAAAGCCTTCCGTCGATATAGGCGAAGGCAGCGAGCTGCTCGTCGAGGTTGTGTTGGCGCTTGTCCTCGGGAGTGTTAAGGACCTGAAAGAGAAAGGCGAGCTGCGGTCCGAGGTCGGAGCCATCCTCGGCAGTCCGGCCATCGAGCCAATCGCGGAAGAATTGCTTTGCAAAGATCCCGGTATCGTCGGCAAACAGGCAGAACACAAGGCGCACAAGCAGTACTTCTAGATCGTGGCCCGTGTAGCCGGATGCCTTCAGCAGGTCGTGCAGCCGCCCCATTTGCTCGGCTGCGTGGATGTTGACCGGGTCCTGGGGCTTGATTTCCTGCGGCGCGTAGCCGGCGATGAAGCCGAAGCGCTTGACGTGCTTGTGGAGGTCCTTCAGGGCGAATTCGAAGTGGCCACCGGCGTCGAGGTCGTAGATCCGGAAGCGGGCGAAGTCGGAGACCAGGACGTACTTCGGAAGGTCGCGGTCCGCTATGCCGGGGAAGTAATCCAGCGCCTGCACGAAGGCGCGGTCGAGGTCCTGACCGCGCGACTTGTGCTCGACGACGAGGACTCCCTTCCAGAATGCATCGATCCGGCCGCGCTGTTCACCGAGCTTCTTGACCGGTTCCTCGAAGCTTGCAACTCGTCTGCGGGGGACGCCGAAGACGGCGAAGAATTCGTTCCAGAACGTTTGCGCCTCGGCCCGCTCGCTCACCGCGTCCTGCCATTCGCGGGAGAAAACGATCGCCTTATCGCGGATCTCGTTCCATGGAAGAGGCATCGCGTTCTGGTTCTTGTGTGCTTGCGACAAGATACCACGCGTTACTCCAGATCAGCGGAGTGACGGCGCCCGTGTCAACCTCGTATACTGTATATGCGTTCAGTACGCGTGGCTATGAACGACTTGCCGGTCAGCGAGGTGCACGAGTGGGCGCTCGAGAAGCACGAGCGCCTGCGCCGCTATATCGATGCCGCTCACGGGGCGCGTGGCAACTTCGAACCGGCCCAATGTGCCTATATTGATCTGTACTGCGGTCCCGGCGTGTCGCGGATTATCGAGAGCGGCCTGTCCATCGACGGCAGCCCGCTGGTGGCGTTCGACGCGGCGGCGAGGCAAGGCGATCAATTCACTGAATTCCTGATCGCCGACTCGAACGCGGACTACGTGCGGGCGGCGGAAACCAGACTTATTGAAAAAGACGCGAATGTCCAAGGGTTTGTGGGTGAGGCTCATGTTGTTGTGGAGCGGATCGCCGAGGCGCTCGATCCGAACGGCCTTCACCTGGCGTTTTTGGATCCTTACAACCTGGTTGGGCTTCCGTTCTCAGTGATAGAGACCCTTGCTCGCTTCCGACACATGGACCTGATCATCCACGTGAGCTCGATGGATCTGAAGCGGGAGCTGCATAACTACCTCAAGCCGGAAGGGCGCAGGGCTTTGGACGCCTTCGCTCCAGGCTGGCGCGACCATGTGAACGTCAGGCAGCGGCAGGACCTGATTCGGAAGGAAATCTTTGCGCACTGGTTCAACCTGATCAAGGGGCTCGGCACTCTAGCGAACGACCGCGTGGAGGCGGTCGACAACAGCAAGCATTCCGATCTGTACTGGTTGGTTTTCGTTGCTCGCCATTCTTTGGCGCACAAACTGTGGGAGGCGATCTGCAATGTGTCGCCGCAGCGTCGCTTGATCTGATTGAGGATGGCGTCCGGACGGCGTATCGTGCGGACGCTGCGGGAGAGGGACATGCCGACCAAGAGCAACATCGAATGGACCGAGATGACCTGGAACCCGGTCACTGGCTGCACCAAGCTCAGCCAGGGTTGCAAGCACTGCTACGCGGAGCGCATGGCAAAAAGACTTGAGGCGATGGGCAGCCGCCGCTACGCGAATGGGTTCCGTGTGACGCTTCATCCCGATTTGCTGGATGTGCCGCGGAAATGGCGCCAGCCCCGCGTGGTGTTCGTGAACTCGATGAGTGACCTCTTCCACGAGGAGGTGCCGCAGGACTACATCGCGCGCGTCTTCAGGACCATGATCGAGTGCCCGCAGCACACGTTCCAGATCCTGACCAAGCGCGGTGACCGGCTTGCGGAACTCGCGCCGCGGCTGTCTTGGCCCGCAAACGTGTGGATGGGCGTCAGCGTCGAAGATTCGCGCGTCGCGGACAGAATCGGTAAGTTGCAATCAGTACCCGCCGCAGTGCGCTTTCTTTCGCTCGAGCCGCTGATCGGGCCTCTAGATGACCTGCCGCTGGCGGGGATTTCCTGGGCGATAGTGGGCGGAGAATCGGGTCCGCGAGCGCGACCGATGAAGCGCGCCTGGGTGAATTCGATTCTCAGGCAGTGTAGAGCGGCCGGGGTGGCGTTCTTCTTCAAGCAGTGGGGCGGGATTCGGAAGGACCTCACCGGACGCCGGCTGAACGGGACCTTCTACGACGAGATGCCGGCGCGCGAAACTACTGGGATCGCAGCGGCGGCTTAGGCCTGTTTATCCGCGTTCGTGCCGCGCGATGAAGCGCTCGACTTCGCGCAGCACTTCGGCGGGGCGTTCCTCGGGCAGGAAGTGGCCGCAGTCGAGCGCGCGCCCGCGGGCGTTCTTCGCCACCGCGCGCCAGTCGGCGAGGCAGTCGAACTGGGCTTCGACCACGCCTTGCTTGCCCCACAGCGCGAGCACCGGCATGGCGAGCTTCTTGTTCAAATCCTTGCGGTCGTGCACCAGGTCGATGCTCGCCGCGGCGCGGTAGTCCTCGCAGGTGGCGTGGATGGTGCGCGGGTCGCGGAAGCAGCGCGCGTACTCGCGCAGCGCGGCCTTGGAGAAGGGCTGCAGGCCGGAGACGCCGCGCCCGATGCGTCCGAGCACGTAGTCCGGCCCGACCGCGCGCAGCATGTTCTCCGGCAGCGGGGCGGGCTGGATCAGGAAGAACCAGTGGTAGTAGGCGCGCGCGAACGCCATATCGGTCTTCTGGTACATCGTGAGCGTGGGTGAGATGTCCATGACGGTGAGCGTGCGCACGCGCCTGCCGTGGTCGCGCGCGAGGCGGTGCGCCACGCGCGCGCCGCGGTCGTGTCCGACCAGGTGAAATTCCGCGTGACCGAGTCGTGCCATCACCTCGACCATGTCCTGGGCCATGGCGCGCTTGGAGTAGTTCGAGTGGTCCGCCAGGCCCTTCGGCTTGGACGAATCGCCGTAGCCGCGCAGGTCCGGGCACACTACCGAGTGGCCGCGCGCGAGCGCCGGCGCGAGCTTGTGCCACATGGCGTGGGTCTCGGGGTAGCCGTGCAGCAGCAGCACCGGCGGGCCTTCGCCCGCGGTGACGAGATTGATGCTCGCGCCCGTGGTGCGGACGTGCCTTTGCTTGAAACCCGGGAAAAGTGTCATCTAGGATCTCGCGACGATCGTTACGCCGATGATGATGACCGCGATGCCGGCGATGCGTTGCAGGGTGACCGGCTCGCCGAGCAGCCACCAGGCGAGCACCGCGTTGAGCGCGAAGCCGACCGACAGCATCGGGTAGGCCACGCTCACCTCGACCCGCGAGAGCGCCATCAGCCACACGACGAGGCTCACGGCGTAACACGCCATGCCGCCGAGGATGTAGGGGTTGGCGGCGAACTTGAGGCCGACCTCGAACGCGCGGCCGAGCGCGAACTCGAAGTGCCCGATCGAGTTGGTGCCCGCCTTGAGCAGCAACTGGGCAAAGGTGTTGAGCAGCACGCCGGCTGCGATCAGGCCGAAGCTCACCGCGTTCATCGTCTTCCTCTCATTCGAACAGCAGCGCCGCGGCGACGCGGCGGTCCTCGGACACCAGGATATTGTAAGTGCGGCAGGCCGCGTTGACGTCCATCACCTCGAGCCCGATGCGCGCGAGCGCCAGCGCCCGGGTCAGACGCGGGTGCGGGAAACGCAGCCGCGGCCCGGTGCCGAGCAGCACGATTTCCGGCGCGAGCGCGGCGAGCGCGGCGAAGTGCTCCTCGCGCAGCGCCTCGAAGCTCGCCGCGTCCCACTCGATCAAGCGGTCCGGGGCGACGATCAGGCTGCGCTCGTGGCGCGCGCCGTTGATCAGCACGTATCCCTCGCCGTAGCCGGTGAACATGTTCACCCCGGCGCGCGTTTCGCGCTCGAACTTCACGCCGCCTCGCCCTGCAGCGCGAGGGTGCCGGAACGGCCCGGCACCGGTCCTTCGAGCACGCGGCAGCGCGGCAACGCCGCCGCATCGAGCGCGGCACGGAGCTCGCGCAGCGCGACGAGCTCGTAGCCGAGCGCGCGCCAGCCCTCGAGCATGCGCTCGAAAAGCGGCGCGAGCCTCCCGCCCTCGAGCTCGGCGTGCAGGGTGTAGACGTGCCCGAGCGGCGGCGCATCGCGCGAGAGCGCGAGCACCCGCGCCAGGGCGTCCTCGGCGCTCGCGCCGTCGACCCCGATCAGCTCGTCGAGCGTCGGCAGGGTGGTCGGCAGCTGCGGCAGGCCCAGGGCGCCGCCCT
>JBOIFB010000017.1:0-19319 GCA_050741415.1 Burkholderiales bacterium
GTACTGCGCATCGTGGCCGCGCTGCTGTTCATGGCGCACGGAACCGCGAAGCTGTTCCACGTGCCGCATCAGGCGATGTTCGACCACCTCCAATTGATGTCCCTCATGGGGCTCCAGGGCGTGCTGGAAGCCGGCGGCGGCCTGCTGCTGCTGATCGGTCTGTTCAGCCGCCCGGTCGCTTTCATCCTGTGCGGCGACATGGCGGTCGCGTACTTCATGGCGCACTGGCCGAAGAGCTGGCTGCCGATCCTCAACGGCGGCGACCTCGCGGTCCTGTTCTGCTTTGTTTTTCTCTATCTGTGGGCCGCGGGCCCCGGCCCCTGGAGCATCGATGCACGGCTGCGTGCCAGGTCCTAGCCGGTTCCACGCGAGCGCCGCGCGAAGCGCTCAGTCCACTCGCCCAGCCAGGCGCGCACCGCTGGCGCATCGGCGATGCGCCAGCGCGCCTGCGAGGGGCCTTCTCCCACCTTGAGCGACACGCCGCCCATTTCGTTCACCACCCCGAAGCCGAGCTCGTCCGTCAGGTCGTCGCCGATGAACACCGGCGTGCGGCCGCGAAACGGCGCCTCGGCCATGAACTCCGCGATCGCGCTGCCCTTGTCGCGCCCGCCCGGGCGGATCTCGAGCACCATCTTGCCGCGCTGCAGCTCGAAGCCCTCGCCCAGCTGCGCCAGCACCTCGCCCACCAGCGCGCGCGCCTCGTCCTCGAGCTGCGGCGCAAGGCGGTAGTGCAGTGCGAGGCTGCGCCCCTTGTCCTCCAGCAGCAGTCCCGGGTGCGCGGCGGCGAACTCACCCAGGCGCGCCGCCGCTCGGCGCACCGGCGCCTGCGGAAAGTCGTGCCGGACCATGCGGCCCGCGCCGTCGCGCCGCTCGGCGCCGTGCTGCCCGGCCGCGGGCAGCGCAAGCGGCGCGAACAGACGGTCGAGGTCCGCGACCGAGCGCCCGCTGATCAGCGCGAGCGCCCCACCCGCGCCGGAGCGCAGGCCGGCCAGCAGAGTGCGCAGCGCGCCGTCCACCCGCACCGCATCGGGCGTGTCCGCGTGCTCGAGCAGGGTGCCGTCGACGTCGAGAAAGAACGCCCAGTCGGCCGCAAGCGGCGGCAGCGACGCCGCGCTCATGACGCGGCCGTGAGCCGCGGCGCGCGCCGGCCGCGCGAGAGCACCCGGCGGCGGTGGCGCATGCGCGCCGCGTCGAGCAGCATCCGGCCGGCCCAGCGAAAGACGTTGAATTCCTGCACCAGGCTTCTCATGGCGCGCATACGCGCGCCCTGCTCCTCGCGCTGCATGGTGAGCGCGATGTGCACCGCGGCCGCGCTCTGTTCGATGTCGTACGGATTGACGATCAGCGCCTCGTGCAGCTCGCGCGAGGCGCCGGTGAACTGGGACAGGATGAGCACGCCGCGGTCGTCGTCGCGCGCGGCGACGAACTCCTTGGCGACCAGATTCATGCCGTCGTGCAGACTCGAGACGTAGCACAGGTCCGCCGCGCGATACAGCTCGAACACCTGCTCGGCGGTGTGATGCTCGATCATCAGCACGATCGGCTGGTAGCCCGGCCGGCCGTAGCGCTCGTTGATCCTGGCAGCCAGCGCGCGCACGCGTGCCTCGAAATTCTGGTACTCGTCGATCGACGAGCGCGACGGCGCGGCCACCTGGACGAAGGCGAAGCGCCCGATCCAGTGCGGCTCGAGCTCGAACAGGCGCTCTACCGCCATGAAGCGCTCGAGGATCCCCTTGGTGTAGTCGAGCCGGTCGATGCCGATGCCGAAGCGCAGGTCGGGTGCCATGCCCAGGCGCTCGCGCACCGCCCGGCGGCACTCCTCGATCGGCTTCTGGTGAGCGAGCGCCGAGGGCGGCCATTCGATCGAGATCGGGTAGCGCCGCACCTCGGTCTGCTCGCCGCCGTAGGAGATGGTGAAGGTCTCGCGGTCGACGCGCGCCTCGAGGAAGCGGTCGACCGTGTCGAAGAAGTTGTTGCAGTGGAACTGGGTATGAAAGCCCAGGATCGAGGAGCCGAGCATTCCTTCCAGCACCTCCTCGCGCCAGGGCAGGATGCCGAAGGCCTCCGGGTTGGGCCAGGGAATGTGCCAGAAGGTGATGATCGTCGCGCGCGGCAGGCGCTCGCGCACCATGCACGGCAGCAGCGCGAAGTGGTAATCCTGCACCAGAATGATCGGGTCTTCGGTGCGCGCCTCGGCTACTACCACCTCGGCGAAGCGCTGGTTGACGGTCTTGTAGTATTCCCAGTCCTCGTGGCGGAACACGGGCCGGGTGTGCGCGATATGGCACAGCGGCCAGAGCCCCTCGTTGGCGAAGCCGAAGTAGTAGCCCTGCTCCTCCTCCTTGGTCAGCCAGACGCGGCGGATGCGGTAGGCGGGCTTTTCGGGCGGCACCATGACCCGGTCGTAGCGGTCGACCGATTCGCGGTCCGCGCTGCCCGCGCCGTGCGCGATCCAGGTGCCCGAGCAGGCGCGCATCACCGGCTCGAGCGCGCTCACCAGCCCGCTCGCCGGGCGGCGGATCTCGATCACGTTGTCGCGCCGCTCGTGGATGTAGGGCTCGCGGTTGGAGACGATCAGCACCTCGTCGCCCTTCAGGTCCTCGCGCAGGATGCGGCGCAGCGCCTCCGGGCCCCAACTGGTCTGGCTCTCGTCGCGCCCGAGGCGCTCGGATTCCAGGTCGTGCACCAGCGCCTGCAGGTCCCTGGCGATCGGCCGCAGCTCCGGCACCGAAACGTTGACCTGCTCGGGCGAGCGCAGCAGCGCCTCGCCCGAGATCAGCGCCTTGATCCCGGCCACCCAGCCGCGCCAACTGATCTCGGCGATCACCACCGTGATCAACGCCACCACCGCGGCGATCGCGGCGAACAGGAAGAAGATGTACTTCTTGGTATCGGCGCTGCGCCGCTCGACGAAGCTCATGTCCTGCACGATGACCAGCTGACCGAGCCGCTTGCCGCCCTCGTCGATCGGATTGGCCGAGACGTGCAGCGGGCCGTCCTTCAACCGCAGCAAGTGGTCGTGCTCACCGGCAAGCAAAACCGCATCGCAGCGCACCTGCGGCGGGAACGCGCGTGTTGCATACAGCATTTTGCCGCCGTCGGCGCAGAACCCGATCGCGAACACGCGCTCGTTGCGGATCACGTCCTCGAAGTAACGCGACAGCTTGAGCGGCGAATTCGCCTGCAGCAAGTCGGTCAACGGCTGCTGCATCGTGTGGGCGATCAGCTCGCTGCGCCGCTCGAGGTCCTGCACGAACCACTTGAGCGTCAGGCGATCGACCAGTGGCACCACCGCGTAGGCGATGGCCGCCAGCGCGATGCCGAGAGGAACGATGAAGCGTAGGGAGAGCCGCATTGGTGCCTGTCCTCGCCGCGGCGTACTGCCTGACGACGGGACAATTATAGCGCGGCGCGTAACGCGGCCGTCCGCGTGGCCTCTGATGCAGGGTTGGGTTTTCTCCGACCCGGCTACAATGCCGGGCATGATCTGGTCGCCCGCTGCGCTGCTGAAGACCCTCGACCGGATCGTCTGGCGCAGCCCGGCCGAGGAGCGGCCGCGCGCACAGGCCAGGCTGGTGCGTCTGATGCGCCTCGCGATCGTGCTGGTGAGAGACCTGGCGCAAGGCCAGCTCACGCTGCGCGCGATGGGGCTGGTGTACACCACGCTGCTGTCGCTCGTGCCGCTGCTCGCGCTCAGCTTCTCGGTGCTGAAGGCGTTCGGCGTATACAACCAGATCCGGCCGATGCTGCTCGGCTTCCTCGGGCCGCTGGGCGAGAAAGGCGTCGAGGTCACCGAGCGCATCATCCAGTTCATCGAGAACATCAACGTCGGCGTACTCGGCTCGGTCGGCCTTGCGCTGCTGCTGTACACCGCGATCTCGCTGGTGCAGAAGATCGAGGAAGCGTTCAATTTCATCTGGCACGTGAGCCGCGCGCGCGGCATCGGCGAGCGCTTCAGCCGCTACCTCTCGGCGCTGCTGGTCGGCCCGTTGCTGGTGTTCTCGGCCATCGGCATCACCGCCGCCGCAGCGAGCCTGGGCGTGGTGCGCGATGCGATGCAGATCGAAGCGATCGGCTGGCTCGCGCTCCAGGCCGGACGGCTGGTGCCTTACGTGCTGGTGATCGGCGCCTTTACCTTCGTCTACGCCTTCATGCCCAACACCCGGGTGCGCCTCGGACCGGCGCTCGCCGGCGGCGTGGTGGGCGGCATCCTGTGGCAGTCGGCCGGCTGGGCTTTCGCCCTGTTCGCCGCCTCCTCGACCCGCTACGCCGCGATCTACTCCAGCTTCGCAATCCTGTTCATGCTCTGGCTGTACCTGAGCTGGCTGATCCTGCTGTTCGGCGCCGCAGTGTCGTTCTACGTCCAGCACCCGGAGCACCTGGTGGCCAAGGCCGGCGAGCCGCGCGTCGGTCGAACCGCATGCGCGAGCGGCTCGCGCTCGTGATCATGAGCCTGATCGCGCGCCGCCACCTGGACGGCGCCGCGCCGTGGAGCGCCGACGAACTGGCGCAGACGCTGCGCATGCCGCTGCGCGCGGTCGACGTGGTGCTCGAGGCGCTGCGCGCACGCGGCATCCTGGCCTGCACCGGCGACGAACCGCCCGGCTGGCTGCCGATGCGCGAGCTCGCGGGCGTGAACGCGAAGGAATTGCTCGACGCGGTGCGCGCCGCGGGCGAGGACCGCTACCTGAGCGTCGAGGCACTGCCCGCCCCCGAGCCGGTCGAGCAGCTGCTCAAGCGCTACGACGAGGCGAACGCCTCGGTGCTGGCCAAGGTCACGCTCAAGGACCTCGGGGCGAGCCGGTCGGAGCGCGACTAACGTCACTCATCATCCGTTCGACCGCCCGCGGAACATCATCAACGCAAAAGTCTTCAAGAGGATTTCTGCTTACGCAGCTTCCAACTCACGAGCGCCATGAAACGCAGCGCGTCTTGCGTGCCCGGGTCCTTGGCGAGCTGCCATACCCCGCTGAGGCCGCCCTTCGGCATCGGTAATTCCGCAATCGCCTCGTTGGCGGCGCAAGCGGCCTCGGCGGCATTGATCATGGCGTTTTGCACGTCCTCGCGCCCCAACACGTCGATCAGCCGGCTGCGCGCGAGCTTGTCCAACAGCGACGCCATCTCGGCGGCGACGACCGACAGCCGATTCACGGTGTCGTCGGACAACGAATCCCCGATCGCGGCGATCAAGCGCCCTATGCTGATCAGCCGATCGAGGTCTCCGTTCTCGACGAGCTGCGCGATCGCCGGCAGTGCCCGGGCAATGCCGCTGCGGTTGACGCGGTCAAGCAGAGCCAGGCCCTCGCTCAAGGTTCCAGCCAATCGCGTAACCATCTCATCAGACATCGCATCCCGGGCCGACGCGACGAAATTGATCGTCTCTACAATGCTCTTAACGGCCGCTTCGTCCAACGTCGCCGGGATTTGTACAGTCGCGTTTGCTGTCACGGTCCACTCCTATTAGAGAAGTCCACGCACCGTGGTCCAATACATCTGGTTGTACGCCTTCTTGAACCAGTGGATTGACTTTGAGGGGGGCTTCAGATCGGGCAGATTGACGTAATCGAAAGCGTTGTAGGTGGCACGATCAAAACCGGCCTCGATGAAGCAATACACCCTGCCGTCGTATTCCCGGACCGGGATACCGGTCTTGATCACGGACGAGATGTTCTCGGCCAGCACTTCCGCCTGGAAATGAGCCGCCGATCCGGTCTTGCTGACGGGGATATTGGTGGCATCGCCGATGACGTAGACGTTAGCGTGTCCGTTCATGGTCAATTTGAAACGGTCGGTGGGGATCCAGCCGCCCTGTCCCAGCTTGTTCTCCTCTATGGTTTCCATGCCGCGGTGGGGCGGAATAGCGATGAGCAGATCGTATTTGCACTCGGTCCCTTCTTCGCTGTGGACGATTTTCTTGACCGGATCCACTTCTTTTACGTTGAACAGCGTTTCGTACTCGATCCCCGCGCTGTCGAATTCCGGTTTGGCCCAGCTGGCGACGTTGGCGGTGGCATGAACGTGGTTGACGGGATAGTTATATTGCAGCTTCACCTTGTCGCGTATACCACGCGCCTTGAAGAAATCGTGCAGCATGAACATGGTTTCCACGGGCGCCACCGGACATTTGTGCGGCAATGACACCACCAACGCTACGGTGCCGCCCTGGAACTCCATGAGGCGTTTGTGCAGGCGGACGGCGCTCTCTTCCGTGTAGAAAGTTTCCGCCCCTTCGCTCATGCCGGGCACTTCTTGCGGCACGATGCGGCAGCCGGTGGCGATGACGAGAATATCGTATTCGTGGGTCTGGCCGCTCTTGGTCCTGACGTGATTCCGATCAAGATGAAACTCAGTGACCGGGTCCACGCGAAAATCAATGCTTTGCTCGAGCAAACTCGCCTCGTCGCGATAAAGCTGATCCGGCGCCATCTGTCCAAACGCGACATACAGCAGACCGGGCTGGTACATGTGCTTGTCGGAGTCCGAGAGCAGCGTGAGCCGGACCTTGCCGGCACGGATCTCATCGGTCAGGCGCCGCGCGAGATTGTTGGCCAGAATCGTTCCGCCCGTGCCGCCGCCTACCATTAGTATGCGCATGCCGTTCCTCCTGCCGACCGTTTCTGTGCGCAAATCACTTCGCCTTGCGCACCACAATATGCCAAACGCCGTTTACTTCAGTGTTGGACACCAACTGGTGACCTACCTTGTTTATCCATGCGGGCGCATCGTTCGCCGACCCCTTATCGGTCGACATCACCTCTAGTTCGTCGCCAACTTCTATGAGCTTCATGTTGGCGATGAGCTCCATAAGCGGTCCCGGACAGAAGGTGTTGCGCGCATCGACTACTTTTCTCTCCGCCATAAAATTCTCCTGTTCAGATAGATCCCGGCGCGCCGCGCAGGTCGACGGCCTTTTCGATTGCCGACGGATTCAATGGCGATCACGCATCGCCGTCATCTAATTGACCGCTTCCTTCATCAAGAAGCGCCGCATGCCCCAGCCCGATGCGCTTCCCAGTCCAAGCCAAAACAGGAGATTGGCGAACGCCGTTGCCCAGACGAACTCGCGCGCGAGTTTCGACAATGCGGCGACGGCTTCCGGTGGATAGCCTGCGAACGCTACCCCGGCAGTTTCCGGGGCACCCACAAGGTACGGTACTGCCAGCAACCCGAGAGCGGCGACCCAGCGCCACCGCACTTTGGCAAATGCTGCGATGCCGAGCGCCACTGCCGTGCAAATTGCGCTGAAAATCCACCACGACTGGCGCCCGATCAGGGACGCTGCCGCAGCCGCCTCACCGGCGGCGCCCGGAATCTCCGGCGGAAGACCAAGCCCCGGCGCCACATAGACAACGGCATATCCCGCCAAGCCCCAGAGCAACCCGTAACGCCAGTCAAATTTGGCCGCGACCCCCCTCCTGTGCGCGAACGTCATGATGGCCAGCAAGACCAGCGCGTAACCGATGGCGGCCAGAATATCGGACAGCACCGTGAGGCCGATTCGCTCCGCCCCTTCCGTCGGCTCCCACTCCGCTGCGGCATGAACATGCTCCCCGCTGCCTTGGTCATGGCCGGCGTGCACGCTCGCCGAGAGCTCGGCGGCCCGCGCCCTTTCGAAGACCTCGGCGGCGCTGATAATGGGAACGATCCGCCAGCTCTGAATTGCGCTGAGAAGCGCGCCCAACACGACGCCGACCGCCAGCGCGAAAAGGACGAGACGACGAAATAGCACAAATTGACCCTCAGTTCAGTGGCAAGGAAAAGCCTGCGAGTGCCGCATATTGTGGGCCGCGTTGTGTACCGCAGAGATGTGCGAAAAACCGACGCCATACAGAATCACGATTCCGAGCAGGAATACGGCCGCAATCTGAATCCCTTTGGAGATCGAGACGACGCGCGTGGATGCAATGGTGGCAGTCTGAGTAGGCATGATCATTTCTCCTGTATGGTTTAACTACACTCGTCGATACAAATAACGCGCCGTCGTTCCCACCGACGGACATTCCCCCTGCTCTCCGATCGCACTCATGCTAGCGGTGCCAGCTGTAGCGCTTGATGAGCGACACGAAGAGCGAGTCGAGCAAAAAGCCGATTGCTCCGATGACGAGAACCATCGCCATGAGCTGATCATAATTAAGGCCCTCGCGCGCGTCCTCGATGGCGAAGCCAAGGCCCGAGGTGACGCCGAAGAATTCCGCCGGTACGAGCACGATCCAGGCAACCCCGAGGGCGAGGCGTATACCTGTCAGAACATCGAACGTGATCGCCGGCATGATGATTTGCACCAGCATGTGCCAGCGGCTGGCGCCAAGATTGCGCGCCACCTTGAACCAGGCCGGATCCACCTTGGCCAGTCCGGCGGCGGTGGCGAACATGACCGGCCAGACCGCGGCAATCGCGATCAGGAAGATGATCGCCGAGTTCCAGCCCGCGAACACGATGACCGCGATCGGTTCCCAGGAAAGCGGGCTGATCATGCGCAGCAGCTGGAACGGGGAATTGCTCAACTCGCGGAAGATCTGCACGCGACCCATCAGAATGCCGACCGACACTCCAATGGCGATCGCGATCAGCATCCCGGCGCCGAGGCGGTATCCGCTGGCCCAGATAGAGTGCTGGATCAGGCCAGTTCGCCACATTGGCACCATCGCGCGGAACGTCGGCACCGGCCCGAAGTTGGCGAAATACATCATCGTCGGACCGCTCGAAATAAGTGTGATGCCGATCCACCACAAGGCGAACAGGATCAAGAGGCCTGCGACGAAATTGAACAGGCCCTGCCCGGTTGACTTCATCAGGTCATGAGTGCCATTGATGGCAACAGCGGCGCCGGTGGTCATGACCTGGCGCTCGCCATCGCAACGTGGATCTGCCTGGACATTCAGTTACTCGCCCGCTGGTGCCAGCTGTAGCGTTTGATCAGCCCCACGCAGATCGCGTCCAGGAACCAGCCAATGACTCCGATCACCAGTACCATCACCGTGAGATGGTCGTAAGACAGCGTTTCCCGCGCGTCCTTGATGGCGTAGCCGAGTCCCGACGTCACACCGAGAAGCTCCGCCGGCACCAGCACGATCCAGGCGACGCCGAGCGCCAAGCGGATACCGGTAAGCACGTCGAATACGATCGCCGGCAGGATGACCTGGGTAAGCAGGTCGGTGGCTTTCGCGCCGAGATTGCGCGCCACCTTGAACCAGGCGGGATCCACCTTGGCCAGGCCCGCGGCGGTGGCGAATACGACCGGCCAGATTGCGGCGATGGCGATGAGAAAAATAATCGCCTGATTCCAGTCCGGATACACGATAACCGCGAGCGGCATCCACGCGAGCGGGCTGATCATCCGCAGAAACTGAAACGCCGAGTTGCTGATTTCCCGAAATCGCTTGCTGCGGCCCATGACAATGCCGATCGGCACGCCGATAACGATGGCGATGAGCAGCCCCATGCCCATGCGATAGCCGCTGGCGGCGACGGCAGCCTGGATCTTGCCGTCTAGCCACAGCTCCGGAACGGCCTCGAGCGTCGGAACCGGACCGAAAGTGACGAATGTGCGAGTTGCCGGATTAAATCCCAGCAGCAGAGTACCCAGCTCCCAGAGTGCGAAAAACACGACAAGACCGATAATCCCGCAAAATAGACGCCGCACCCCCAGGATTCTCCGGCAGAGGGTGGTGAAAGGCCCGACGGGCGCGGCGACGAAGCTCATACCTCGATCACCTCCATGCGGCTATACGGATCTCCGCTTTGCGGCACGCTCTGATCCTCCTTCCACTTCGGATGGCTCTCGAGTGCCTTTTTGACGTAGCTGTAATTTAAAAGATCGTTCACCACGAAATCAGTCGACAGCTTGTCCATAAACGACTTGTCCCCGGTGACGACAAGCTTCCTTAGCTCATCCGTAACCACTTTGGTGGCCGACGGATATGGCCAGCCCTGAAAGTTGATGCGGCTTTGGTGCCACTCCACGTGCTTGATCGCCTGTGGATTCTTGTAGTAGGCGGGGTCATAGAAATTCATTGCGCGGTCGATCACCTCAAACGGGAACGGAATGTAGTTCTTTCCGTCCTTCGACAGCATCTGCGCGGTCGCCTTGCGATTCTCGGCCATGTAGAGCTGCGCTTCGATGACGGCGTTATGAATGCCCTGCGTCCAGGTTGCGCGGCCCGGATCCATGACGTCGGCCTCATGCATCGATACCACACAGCACGGATGCCCCTTCCAGACATCGCCGGTGAAGCGCAGCATCTTGGCGCCGGCCTTGAGCTCGCCGAGGGCATTGAACGGCTCGGCGCAAAAATAGCCGTCGACCTTTCTCGCCGCGATGGCGGGCGGCATATCCGGCGGCGCCAGCACCAGCAGATTGCACTCGTTAGACGCAAGCTTCGCGTTCTGCGGGCGGATCACCGGTGTGATGCCCGCTTGTCGCAAACAGATTTGCGCGATGATGTTGTGATTCGAGTACCAGTACGGCACCGCCAGCTGCTTGCCGCCAAAATCCTTGAAGGAAGTAATGTTGGTATGCCCGCCCACCACAACGGCTGATCCGTTCGTATGATCCCAGGCGGTGATCTTCACTGGAAACTTGTTGTTGTAACGCATCCAGAGCGGGATCGGATTGAGCAGATGCACGAGGTTGAACTTATGAGCCTGAAACGCCTCGACGATCTCCGACCAGCCGCGGACGAGCGTCGGGCGGACGGAATCGAGGCCCTGCTTCTTGAAGAATCCATTTTCATGCGCGACCAGCAGTGCGGCGGCGTCGGTGATCGGCAGGTACCCGACGCGGACCACCGGATCGAATTTGCTGTCGGCCCAGCCCTTCTTGGACGCCATGGCCGCGGCCGCGCCGCTGAATGCGGCCAGCGCGCCCGCCTTAAGCAGCGAACGCCGGGTAAGTTCCGTGCCAAGTCGACCATCGAAAAGCGGCTTCTGCAGCACCAGCTTGGGATCGTCAATGCCGTCGCCGTGCTTCTTGAAGTCAAGCGGTGACTCGCCGTGCGGATTTTCCGGTTTGGCGCTTTTTCGATTTGCCATCTTTCGTCCTCCTTCCTGTCTGGGTTGCAATCGGATGCGCGATCGGCGTATACGGTCAGGCGCGCGTGATGCCGAAGGATTGCGCTGCCGCGGGCACGATCTCGTAACTGGAGCTCGGATCGGAGCCCGCGTCGTGCTCAGCGCTGGCTTCCTCATGGGAGAAATTCACCTGTGAGCGCGTCGCTTCCTCGAACGCCTGCATCAAGCGCGCGCGTATTTCCTGCACGGCCGGGTCCTGGCGTTCGCGCGGATCGCCGAGGTTTATAGGAATGTCGTGGACAATCTTGCCGGGCTTTCCTGCCATGATCAGGGCGCGATCGCTCACCAGCACCGCTTCATCGATATCATGGGTGACGATCACCACGTTGATGCCAAGGCGCTTTGCAATGGCCCGCACGTCGCGCTGCAGGGTCGCTCGGGTGAAGGCGTCGAGCGCCGAGAACGGCTCGTCCAGAAGAAGCAGTTCGGGCTCCATTACCAGGGAACGGGCGAGCGCCACGCGCTGCTGCTGTCCGCCCGAAAGATCCTGCACGTTGGCATCTGCGAATTCCTGAAGCTCGACGAGACGGAGCGCCTCGGCCACGCGGCTGCGGATTTCCTCCTTCGATCGATGCGCGAAGCGCAGGCCGATGCCGGCGTTTTGCGCCACCCGCATCCAGGGGAACAGATGAGGCGCCTGGAACATCATGACCCAGCGAGGCGACGGGCGCTCCACCAGCGTGTCATCGATTTTGACCACTCCGTTCGTGGCTCGCAACAGTCCGGCGACGATGTGGAGAAGTGTCGACTTGCCGCACCCGGAACGCCCGATAATGGCAAGCGCCTCGCCCGGCTGCGCCTCGACTTCGACACGATCGAATGTGAGCGGACTGCGCGCGCTATAGCTGTGAGTCAAACCCTGAATCTTGATATGCACGCCGCGTTTTGCCATCTTCGTATGTCTTCTCCGACTGTCTTTATGATGAAGAAACGTCCTGCCCCGCTTCGTGGAACCAATCGGCGCCGGAATCCTAGGCGCTGGTGAGGCGCCTATGAACCAGTTTCACCCGGTGCGCCAGCTCTTCTTCATCGAGCAGGCCGCGCTTAATCATCGAGTGCGCCAGCGCCAGAAGCTGCCGCTCCGGGAACGGAACATCCGCGTAAACCGTCGCGGACAGGTCGTCCTCTTCCGCTCGGCGTTCGAGATTGGGCAGCGCACAGGAGCCGGGAACGACCCGATGGCCTGGCAGCACCAAGGAATCGCCGGCGAGGAGATCGCAGGTCGCGTCCAGCGTGACCTTCCACGGCGGGTCGGGATTCGTCACCCCGTATTGCGCCGCGAGATCCCCCCACACTCTCCCGCGCCGCTTGATCGTCTCGAGCAGGGCGACGGTCTTGAAGTCCGCTCGCGCGCCTCCGCCGTCGGCGGAGCCATGTGCGTTTTCATCCGACGCGGCCATGATTCGCTCCTTCAATGACCGTGCTGGATCGGATGCACCGCCGGGTGCACGGACCGCTTGGCGTTCGCGGTGATCCCGGGTTTCGGCAGCGCCACGCCGATCAAACAATCCCGCGTCACAATTTCGGTCAGTTGATCCTCGGTCCAACCCTCGGTGCCGGCCGGTCTAACGGGCATCACCATGTAGCGCGTCTTCTGGTTCGAATCCGCGACGCGGATCTCGACCTCCGAAGGTAGTTGCAGGCCGAACTCAGCCAGTACCTGACGCGGCCAACGTACCAGGCGGCGGCGGTAATTCGGCGTGCGATACCATTCCGGCGATTGCCCGAGGAGCGGCCGCGGATAACAGGAGCACAGCGTGCATACGACGACGTGCTTCAGCTTGGATGTGTCTTCGAGGACACGCAGATTGCAATAGTCGCTTGGTGTGCCGAAGCCGGTCGGGGGGCTGTTGATCCAGTCGACGCCAACGGCCAGACTTGCCTTGACCCCATCGGTCACCGCAAGCTTCTTGTACTCGGGATCCAGCCATGCCTTGGCGACCAGGCGCGCCGCCGGCAGCGGACTGACGCTGTGGACGTACTCCGTCCAGCGACGATGGTCCTCTGCGGAGAAAAGTTTCTTTTCGATGGCCAACTCGCGCACTGCAATTTCGAGCGCCTCGAAATCGCTGATTTCATCGACCATCGGTGCGGGTTTATGTTCGTGGGGTTTGTCTGACATTTGCTAGTCCTCTCTGTTCAGCCTCGCCGGCCGGGTCAGGCCTTCTCCAGCCAGCGCTCGGAAAACTCGGTCTCCAGCGTATCGTTCGCGTACACGTCGTGATAATCGGGCCACAGATCCTGCTGTCGGAATTTCACGCTGTAAAACCATTCGGGCTTATCTGAATTGTCCCAAGCCTCATCTTCCGGCGCGGGGCTTTCATAGACCGCCGCGACGACCGTACCGGTAGCGCCGCGCGTATACATCTGACAGCGGGTGTAGAAGATATCCGGCAGATCCTTGATCCGCACGCGGTCACCCGCTTTGAATTTGGGAGGGCCAGCCTCGCCCTTGAAGCACTGCGGATCACCTATCCCGGTGGCTTTTTGGGCGTGATGAGTTCTATCGTGCTGATTTGCGCTCATGGCGTTTTTTCACCTCGTCAATCTTGTTCACCAGTTCCGTGAGTGTGATGCACTTTTTGTCGACCATGACCAGCGCGGCACTCATCAACCACCGCCCGTAATACGGCAGACCGAGATACTGCGTCAGACCAATTTCGGCGTTCTGTCGACGGCGGCGTTCCTCGGCGTTCCAGACGCCACGCCACGCAAGGCATTCGCAGGTTGCAAAGGTATTGGCCTCCCACTGCTCTTCCTCTTTTTCTTCCCAATGAATGGGCACATCCAGATCTCCGCCGAGATCGTGGGCCGAGCGCGTAAAAGCCCTGAAAAGCGTGTGATCGATCTCATCCGGATATGGCGCCTGCAGCGGCGTGTGTGAAGCCGGCTGCAGAGAACCGACAGTGCTGATACAGCGCATCACAGCTTCTCTGGTAGACGACGACATGGTCTCTGACTCCTTCTTCATTAATGTCCTCTTGCTCAACAAGCGATCATCCGAAACATCGGCGATGTCTCGCGGAATGTCAGACGAATGACGAGAGGTGACACCCCGGAGCCGCCACTTCTTCCCCGCCTAGCACCCATCGGGACATTGCCGAAACATGTTTCATTAGCATATAAGTGTTTTTTATTATAAGTTTTGACTATAACTTTTGATTGCTCGTTTCTCTGCTTCGTTGCAACGCCTGAGGCGCGTGTAAATTGAAAATCGCGACGGGCGCCGGCAGTCGTCCGGCAAAGACCTTCACGTACAGTCGGCTGGTGTCAATCATGCGTCTCAGGAAGCGTTGGAGTCCAAGACCATATTGTGATTAGATATATAGGAGTTAGTTATAGTTAGAGAGGGCGTAATGACTCTGCGCGCGATCAGGTATTTCGTCGCCATTGCGGAACAACGCAGCTTCACCCGAGCCGCGGAGTTACTGTTTGTCTCCCAGCCAAGCCTGTCGCAACAAATCAAGCTTTTGGAAAAATCGCTGCGCGTACAGCTCTTGGATCGATCCGGACGAAATGTCCGACTGACCGATGCCGGCGAGATTTACTTGCGTCACGCCCGCCGCATCTTGATGGAGCTGGATGCAGCCAATCTGGCCATCAACGACGTGCAGGATCTGAACCGCGGCTCACTACGCCTGGCGATGACCCCGATCACCGACTTCCTGATTCGCCCCTTGCTGGAAAGCTTTAACGCCCACTATCCCGGCATCACAGTGAGCATCCTGGAAATGTCCCAGAATCAGATCGAAGCGGCGTTGATCGGGGGCAACGAAGAGAACATCGACATCGGAATCGTTTTTACCGACACTTTCTCGTCCGAGGCGCGTTCCAACGAACTCGAAAAACATCTTCTATTCGTCGAAAAGCTCGTCTTCGCTGTCGGCAAGGCTCATCACCATGCCGGCCAGCAAGTACCGATGAGCCTGCGCTCGCTGGAGCAGGAATCGCTGGCGCTGCTGAGCAGCAAATTTGCGCTGCGGCGCCATGTCAACGTGTATTTCCACGATCATCACGTCTCGCCGCACATCGCGCTGGAGACCAACTCCGTCGGTGTGATCCTGGATATCGTCCGTCACGGCCGACTCGTCACCGTGCTCCCCAATATGATCGTCAATGATCAGGATGGACTCTATTCGATTTCGATGCAACCGGAACTGCCGCATCACACGATAACCATGGTCTGCCGGAAAGGCACCCATAAGAGCGCCGCCTGCAGGGCCTTCGGAAATCTGGCTGCGGCGCGGCATGTCGACGAATCGTCAAATTACCTTAAGATGTTCATGAACGCGTAATTGCTGAGCGTATGTCTGCGCAGAAGTCTTGAGATTTGTTGACGCAGTAAGACCAAGAAGATGTCACGGCCGATTTACATCGTCGACGTCTTTGCGGAGCGGCCATATGCCGGGAATCAACTTGCCGTCGTGCTTGACGCGGATGGTCTGACCGACCATACCATGCAGCAGGTTGCCGCGGAGATGAACTACTCGGAAACCGCGTTCGCCAGCTCAGCGCCGGAGCGTGACGGAGGATTCCGCGTACGAATCTTCACTCCCGCACGTGAACTCGTGTTCGCCGGCCACCCCATCCTCGGTACTGCCTGGGCCATCAATCATCACCTTTCGCCCAACGCCACCGGTCCGGTGCGACTAAACATTGCCTCCGGGCAGATCTCCGTTGAATTCGAATCGTCCGTTGACCGCCGTGATGTGGCGTGGTTTCTCGCGCCACCCGTATCGCTCGGCGCAACGTGCGCCCGGGAACAGATCGCCGCGGCACTTGGAATATTGAAGGAGGACATCGAGACCAAGATTCCGGTTCAAACGCTTTCGGCTGGTACTTCCGCCATGATCGTACCTTTGCGGAGTCTTGAGGCACTTCGGCGCAGTCGTCTTGATCTCGATGCGTTTGCGCCATTGGCCGCAGAAGGCTTCCCGCCCCTCGTCTACCTCTTCTGTCCTGAAACACAAGACTCCGAGAATGACCTCAGTGCGAGGTTTTTCTTCGAAGCCCATGGTGTGCGCGAGGACCCGGCCACGGGCAATGGAGCCGCATTTCTCGGCGCCTACCTTTTGGAGCACCAAGTGCCCCTGGGGGCCGCGCTTTCCCTGCGGATCGAACAAGGTTTCGAGATTCGTCGACCCTCCCTGGTGTTACTGCGCGCCAAGATGCTTGGGCACGCCCGGGAGGTGAGCGTGGGTGGCCGCGTGATTCCGGTAATTCAGGGAAGGCTTCTATGATTCGGACAGTCTCCCGCGCTGCGCGAGCGCGACTAGCTTCGCCGCGTAGCGGCGAAGCTGATGCGCATCAACAAAACGGCAACACCCGAAGCGCATAATTCCTCGATGGCCACGGGCGAGCGCGTGCAGTCCCTGGGCGAGGAGATCGCCAACAGCATGAGCCACGGCCTCGGCCTGCTGGCGGGACTGGCCGCCTTTCCAGTGCTCGTCATCGTCGCGCAGCAACACGGAAGCGCGGCGGGCATCGCCGGCGCGAGCGTGTTCGCCGCCACGGTGGTGCTGCTCTACCTCAGCTCGACCCTGTTTCACGCCGTGACGGCGCCACGCGCCAAGCGCGTGCTGCAGATCCTGGACCACTCGGCGATCTACCTGCTGATCGCCGGCACCTACACCCCGTTCACGCTCGGCGTGCTGCGCGGCCCCTGGGGCTGGACCCTGTTCGGCCTGGTGTGGGGCATCGCCGCCGTCGGCATCCTGCTCAAAGCCGTCGGCGGCGTGCGTTACAACGGCGTCTCGACTCTGGTCTACGTCGCGATGGGCTGGCTGATCGTCATCGCGGCCGACCCGGCCTGGCACCTGGTGCCGAAGTGGGGCCTGTTCTGGTTGCTCGCAGGCGGCATCGCCTACACCGCCGGCGCGCTGTTCTTCATGGCCGAGCGGATCCGCTACTTCCATTTCCTGTGGCACCTGTGCGTGCTCGCCGGCACAGCGTGCCACTTCGTCGCCGTCATGCGGTACGCGGCCTGAGCGGGCGAATTCAATAAGCGGAGCGCCACGATGATCGACAAGATTCCCGGCCTGCCCGAGGGCGTGCTCGGCTTCAATGCCAAGGGCACCGTGACCGCGAACGACTACGAGACCGTCATCATCCCGGCAGTCGAGGCGCAGTTCGCGCGCAAGAAGAAAGTCAGGTTCCTCTACCACCTAGGCCCGGAGTTCACCGGTTTCGAGGTGGCCGCGATGTGGGACGACGCCGAACGCTGGATTGGCGAGTAGCTCGCCCAAACGATCCCCTGCTGCACTATATCCCGGCGGCTGCCCATCGGCGTGCAAGTTAATTTTTGATCGCGACCAAAGAATCGGTCATAGTTGCCGCCTTCTACCCTGGCCGGAGGAGGAAGCGATGGAAAAAGATTCGAATGCAGGCAAGGAAACACAGCCGCAACTTGCAGCGGATCCGAACCGCACCCGCCGCCGCCTGATGCAGGCCGCAGGCGGCGCGCTCGCCGCAAGCAGCCTGCCCGGCGGGCTGGCGTACGCCGCGGGCGCAAGCAGGACGCTCAAGGTCGGCTTCGTCAGCCCGCGCACCGGCCCGCTGGCGGGCTTCGGCGAGTGCGATCCGTTCGTGCTCTCGCTCGCGCGCAAAGCGCTCGCCAAGGGTCTGCGCGTCGAAGGCAAGACCTGGCACGTCGAGATCATCGACCGCGACACGCAGTCCGACCCGGCGCGCGCGAGCCAGCTCGCCAAGGGGCTGATCAACCAGGCGCACGTCGACCTGATGCTGACCACCTCGACCCCCGAGGTGGTCAACCCGGTGTCGGACGCCTGCGAGGCCGCGGGCGTGCCCTGCCTGTCGACCGTCGTGCCGTGGGAGTCTTGGTATTTCGGCCGCGGGGCGAAGCCCGGCCAGCCTTCGCCCTTCCACTGGACCTACCATTTCTGCTTCGGCGGCCACGACTTCTTCGTCGCCTACAACTCGCAGTGGAACGGCCCGGTCAAGACCAACAAGCAGGTCGGCATCCTCTACCCGAACGACGCAGACGGCAACGCGGTGCGCGCGCACCTGGCGCCGGAGCTGGCGAAGGCCGGCTTCACCATCGTCGATCCGGGCGGCTACGAGGACGGCACCACCGACTACTCGGCGCAGATCTCGAAGTTCAAGAGCGAGAATTGCGAGATCTTCAACACCTTTCCGATCCCGCCCGATTTCGCCACCTTCTGGCGCCAGGCCGCGCAGCAGGGATACACGCGCATGGTGAAGATCGGGCAGATCGCCAAGACCGGGCTGTTTCCGTCCCAGGTCGAGGCGCTCGGCTCGCTCGGCTACCAGCTCGCCACCGCCTGCTACTGGCACCCGAGCTGGCCTTACAAGTCGCCCCTCACCGGGCATTCCTCGCAGGCGCTCGGTGACGGCTACGAGAAAGCGACCGGGCGGCAATGGACCCAGCAGGTCGGCGCCAGCATGGCGCTGCTCGATGCCGGTTTCGCCACCCTCGTCGCGAGCGGCAATCCGAAGAGCAAGGCGGAGGTCGCCAAGGCAATGAGCACGCTCAAGGTCGTCACGCCGGTGGGCCCGATCGACTTCACCAAAGGACCGGTGCCGAACGTCTCGGCGACGCCGATCATCGGCAGCCAGTGGGTCAAGGCGACCAGCGGCAAGTTCAAGCTGGCGCTGCCGCTGACCGAGAACGCGGACGACCCCAAGGTTCCGATCGGAGCGCAGCTGGTGCCGTACAACGCGTGACGCGGCGGTGATCCTCGCGGCGGAGGGCGTCAGCAAGAGCTTCGGCGCCCTGGTCGTTCTCGACCGGATTCACTTAGCCGTCGGCGCCGACGAGGCGGTGGGCATCGTCGGCCCGAACGGCGCCGGCAAGACCACGCTGCTCAACGTGCTCGCCGGCGCCTGCAGCCCTGACGCCGGGAGGGTGTTCTTCGACGCAGCGGACGTCACCGCCGCCGGAGCGGCGGAGCGCTGCCGGCTCGGGCTCGCGCGCTCGCACCAGGTGCCGCGGCCTTTCGGCGGCATGACCGTGTTCGAGAACGCACTGGTGGCGGCGAGCGCCGGAGGCGGCCTGCGCGGCGCGAGCGCCAACGAACGCTGTCTCGAATCGCTCGAGCTGTGCGGCATGCTCGGCGTGGCAAACCGCCGCGCCGAGTCGCTCGGCCTGCTCGACCGCAAGCGCCTCGAGCTCGCACGCGCGCTCGCGACCGGGCCCGCGGTGCTGCTGCTGGACGAGATCGGCGGCGGCCTGACCGACGCCGAGGCGGGCAAGCTGGTCGAGACCGTCT
>JBOIFB010000018.1:0-19160 GCA_050741415.1 Burkholderiales bacterium
CCCACGATCATGGGTCCTTGGGTATTTGGGATTTGGGTGTTTCGCTCCAGCACCAGCAGCAGTTCACGCCCGAGTTGCGCGGCGCGCTCGATTTCAATCGGGTTTCCGACAACGCCTATTTTGTCGACCTGTCCTCGCAGGTGCGCGAGGTCTCCGTCGCCGAGCTGCAGCGCGACGGCAGCCTTTCGTACAACGGCTCGCTCGCGGGGCAGAGCTACAGCGCTCAACTTCACGTCCAGCGCTTCCAGACGCTGCAGGATCCGCTTGCGCCGATCGTGCCGCCGTACGACCGGATGCCGCAACTCACCTTGTCGACCGCGCGCAACAACATCGGTGGATTGGCGGATCTGAACGTGCCCGCAGAGTACGTGCGCTTCAGCCACCCGACATTGGTCGAAGGCTCGCGCATGTCGCTCAATCCCACCATTGCCGTGCCGCTTCTCGCGCCGGGCTGGTTCTTGACGCCGAAGCTGGGGGTGCGTTACGTCGACTATGCACTCAATCAAACCGTTCCGAACCAGCCCGACCGGCAGATCGTGTCGATCCCTTGGATGAGCCTGGACGGCGGGCTGGTGTTCGACCGCCCCGTCAATTGGTTCGGACAGGACCTGACCCAGACCTTCGAGCCGCGGCTGTACTACGTCCGGGTGCCGTACCGCGACCAGAGCCAAATTCCGCTATTCGATACTGCCCTCGCGGATTTCAACTTTGCGCAGATTTTCTCGGAAAACCGGTTTAGCGGAGGCGACCGTTTCGGCGACGCCAATGAGCTGACGCTGGCGGCGACGACGCGCTTTCTGACGCCGAATGGGCAGGAAGCGCTGCGCGCCACCCTGGGTCAGCGCATTTACTTCAGCAGCGAGCAGGTGGTGCTGACGCCCGCCTCGACGCCAATCACCTATACGCATTCGGACACGCTCGCGTCCGTGGGCGGACGCCTCGGGCACGCCTGGTCGTTCGACACGACCGTGGAGTACGACCAGCGCGATATGCTGACCGAGCGCTACAGCGCCTCGGCGCGCTACTCGCCCGAAATCGCGAAGGTTCTCAATCTCGGCTTCAGCTTTAACCGCGATCCGGCCAATCCGCTCAGACAGATGGATCTTTCCGGCCAGTGGCCTGTCAAAGCGGGCTGGTATGCGGTAGGGCGCTACAACTACTCCTTTCTCGACGGGCGGCTGCTGGAGGGCACGGGCGGAATCGAGTACAACGCAGGTTGCTGGGTGTTGCGCGCGGTTTTCCAGCGTTTACAGGCTGCGACCCAAGTGGCGTCGACCGGCTTTTTCTTTCAACTCGAACTGAACGGCCTCGGGGGCATCGGAACGGATGAAATTACAAACATGCTCAAGCGCAGCGTGCCCGGCTATGCGGTCACCAACCCAAGCAACCAGAGCCTGGTGCCGCCCAGCCTGCGCCCGCAGCTGCCGTTCCAGCAGATCTACTAGGAACTTCCGATGCGCAGCCTGATCGCCGTCCTCGTCCTGTGCTTTGCGTTCCCGCTCGGGGCGTTGGGCCAGCAAGGCCCGGCGCTGGTGGACCGAATTGTCGCGGTGGTCAACAAGGAGGCGATCACCCTGTCGGAGCTCGACGATCAGGTGGCGACGGCCGAGCGCCAGCTCAAGCGCCAAGGCACGCCTTTGCCCGACCACGCCGCGCTCGAGCGGCAGGTGCTCGATCGCCTGATTCTGGTGAAGGCGCAGCTTCAGTTGGCGAAAGAGTCCGGGATTCGCGTCGACGACCTGCAGCTGGACCGCGCGGTCGAACGTATCGCGCAGAACAACAACATGACGCTCGCGGCATTCCGCAGCGCGCTCGAGCGCGACGGCGTCTTGTTCGACAAGTTCCGCGACGAGGTGCGCGATCAAATCATCCTGTCGCGGCTGCGCGAGCGCGAGGTGGACAACAAGATCCAGGTCAGCGACAGCGAGATCGACCTATATCTGGAGCAGAATAAGGACGCCGCGAAGCAACGCACCGAGTACAACGTGGCCCATATCCTGATACGACTGCCCGACCAGGCGAGTCCCGAACGCATCGAAGCGGCGCGCGCAAAGGCGGAAAAGGCACGCGCCGAGGCGCTTGCGGGCGCAGATTTCGCCAAGCTCGTGGCGAGCTATTCGGACGGGGCGGACGCGCTCACGGGTGGCGAGCTCGGCTGGCGCTCGGAGGAGCGGCTGCCGGAGCTGTTCACGACGGCGCTCAAGAACATGCAGCCGAACGGTATCAGCCAGGTGCTGCGCAGTCCCGCGGGGTTCCACCTCCTCAAGCTGCTCGGCCGGCGCGACGCGGCGGGCAGCAACGGTCCTCCGGTCATGCAGACCCACGCGCGCCAGATATTGATCCGGACCAGCGACGCGGTCTCGGAGGCCGACGCCAAGCGCAAGCTGCAGGACCTGCGCGAGCGCATCGTCCGCGGCGGAGCGGATTTCGCCGAGCTCGCGCGCGTGCACTCCGAGGACGCGAGCGCGGCGCGCGGCGGCGATCTGGGCTGGCTCTACCCTGGCGACACCGTGCCCGATTTCGAGCGCGCGATGGACGCGCTCAAGCCGGGCGAGATCAGCCAGCCGGTGAAGACGCCGTTCGGCTGGCACCTGATCGAGGTGCTGGAGCGACGCACCGCGGTCATGAGCCCCGAGCGCCGGCGCCTGCAGGCGCGGGAAATCCTGCGCGAGCGCAAGTCCGACGAGGCCTACCAGGAGTGGCTGCGGCAGTTGCGCGACGAGACCTACGTCGAGATTCATCTGGAGGACCGCTGACCGTGGGCGCGCAACTGCCCGTCATCGCGCTTACCTCGGGCGAGCCCGCGGGCGTCGGACCCGAGCTTTGCGCCATGCTGGCGCGCCAGTCGCTGCCGGCGCGCGTGGTGATATTGGGGGATGCCGGCCTGCTCGCGCAGCGCGGCGCTCCGTCCACGGCGGTGACCGAGCACATTGCGCTCGCGGTGCCGTCGATCCCGGGCAAGCTCGATTCGGCCAACGCCCGCTACGTCCTGGCGCTGCTCGATCGCGCGGCGGACGGCTGCCTCGCGGGCGAGTTCGACGCGATGGTGACGGCGCCGGTACACAAGGCGGTGCTAAACGACGCGGGATTCCCCTTCACCGGCCACACCGAGTACCTCGCCGCCCGCGCCGAGGCGCCGCAGGTGGTGATGATGCTGGTCGGCGGCGGACTGCGCGTCGCGCTCGCCACCACGCATCTGGCGCTGGCGGACGTCGCGCGCGCGATCACGCACGCCGGCCTGGTCGGCACCCTGCGCGTGATCGAGCGCGACCTGCGGCAGCGCTTCGGAATCGCGCGCCCGCGCATCCTGGTTGCGGGCCTCAACCCGCATAGCGGCGAGGGTGGCCATCTGGGTCGCGAGGAGATCGACGTGATCGAGCCCGCGCTGCGCGCCGCGCGCGCGGAGGGCATCGCGGCCGAAGGCCCGGTTCCGGCCGACACGCTGTTCGTACCGGAGCGGCTGAAGCAAGCCGACTGCGTGCTCGCGATGTACCACGACCAGGGGCTGCCGGTGCTGAAGTACGCCAGCTTCGGCAAGGGGGTGAACGTGACTCTGGGTTTGCCGTTCGTACGGACCTCGGTCGACCACGGCACCGCGCTCGATCTCGCAGGCAGCGGCCGCGCCGATCCCGGCAGCCTGCTCGAAGCGCTTCAGCTTGCCATCAAGCTCGCATCGGCCGCGTAAGCGCTTCGGACAGCACTTCCTGCACGACCGGCAGGTGCTGGCGCGAATCGTCGATGCGGTCGCGCCGCATGCAGACGACCTGCTGGTCGAGATCGGCCCGGGCGAGGGCGCGCTCACCCGTTTGCTGCTCGAGCGCGTGCGCCGGCTTGAGGCAATCGAGATCGACCGCGATCTCGCTGCGTACCTGCAGACGGAATTTCCGTCCGAGCGGCTGGCACTGCATTGCGCCGATGCGCTGCAGTTCGACTTCGCTGCGCTTGCCGCCGGCCTGCGCCTGGTGGGCAACCTGCCCTACAACCTGTCCACTCCAATGCTGTTCCACCTGGCCGGCTTCGCTGGGCGGGTGCGCGACATGCATTTCATGCTGCAGCGCGAGGTGGTGGAGCGGATGGTGGCACCGCACTCGACGCCCGAGTACGGCCGTCTTTCGGTGGCGCTGCAGACGCGCTTCCGGATGGAAAAACTGTTTCGCGTCCCGTCAAGCGCATTCCGCCCGCCGCCGAAAGTGGAATCCGCGCTGGTGCGCATGGTGCCGCTCGCGCCCGGGGAGCGGCCACAGATGGACTGGCAGGTCTTCGGCAAGATCATCGCAGGCGCCTTTTCCGCGCGCCGCAAGAAGCTCTCCAATGCGCTGCCGCTCGCCACGGTGGATTTCGCCGCGCTCGGCATCGACCCGGGGCTGCGGCCCGAGAACCTGTCGCCGCAAGACTACGTGCGCATCGCGCAGCGACTTAGCTGCGCTTCTCGATGAACTCTATCTTGTAGCCGTCGGGATCTTCGACGAAGGCGATCACGCTCGTACCGCCCTTCACCGGGCCCGGCTCACGCGTCACCTTGCCGCCCTTGGTGCGCACCGCATCGCAGGTGCCGCGGATGTTGTCGACCTCGATCGCGACATGGCCGTAGGCGCTGCCGAGTTCGTAGCTGCCGACGCCGTAGTTGTAGGTCAGTTCGAGCACCGCGGCCTTGTCCTCGGTGTCGTAGCCGACGAAGGCGAGCGAGTATTTCTGCTCGGGCCGGTCGGTGCTGCGCAGCAACTTCATGCCAAGCACTTCGGTATAGAAGCGGACCGATCGGTCCATTTCGCCGACCCGCAGCATGGTGTGCAACATTCTCATGTCAACCTCCGGTTTACGGCATCAGGATAACGCATGCGGCAACGGCGCGGCGGATGGGCAGAGCGTCTTCTGCTGCGCTTCGATCCACTGCTCCGCCAGCGAGTTGATGGTCTTGGCGTCGCGCCCGCCGCTGTCGATCGCGGGGCCGATGCGCACCGTGATCATTCCCGACCGCTTCAGAAAGGCGTTGCGCGGCCACAGCAGCCCGGCGTTGTGCGCAACCGGCACCACCGGTGCGCCGCTGTGCTCGGCCAGCATCGCTCCGCCCGGCTGATACTTGCGCCGCTCGCCCGGCGGGATTCGCGTCCCTTCCGGAAACACCACCACCCAGAGCCCCTGCTCGAGCCGCTCCTTGCCGATCCGCACCAGGCGGCGCAGCGCGGCCGTGCCGCGCGAGCGGTCGATCGCGATCGGGCTGGTAAGCGCGAGGCCCCAGCCGAAGAACGGAATCCACAGCAGCTCGCGCTTGAGCAAGTAGGCCTGCGGCGGGAAGATGACCTGGAAGGCCATCGTCTCCCAGGCCGACTGGTGCTTGGAAAGGATCACCGCGGAACGCTGCGGCAGGTGTTCCAAGCCCTCGACGCGCCAGCGGATCCCGCACAGTACGCGCGCGAGCCAGATCACGAGCCGCGACCAGCCCGAAATGATGCGGCTGCGCGCAAGGCGCGGCAGCGCGAAGGTGGCGAGCGCGACGGCAGCGTAAGGAGGGGTAACCAGCACCAGCGCGAGCGCGAACAGACTCGAGCGCAGCAGCGTCATCGCGCGAGGCGCTCGGCGAAGGCGGCGAGATCCGCGAACACCTGCGTGCCGGGTGGCAAGTCGCCGGCCTCCTGCGTCTGGCGCCCCTTGCCGGTCAGCACGAGTACGGGCCTGGCGCCCGCCGCGGCCGCCGCCTGCACGTCGCGGGGCGCATCGCCGACCATGTACACCTCTTCCAGCGGCACGTTGAAGCGCCGCCCGATCTCGAGCAGCATTCCTGGCTTGGGCTTGCGGCACTCGCAGTCCGAATCGGCTGCGTGCGGGCAGAAGAAGATGGCGTCGATGCGCCCGCCCTCCTGGGCCGCGGCGCGGTGCAATGCGTCGTGAATCGCGTTGAGCGTGGTCATGTCGAACAGCCCGCGCGCGATGCCAGACTGGTTGGTCGCGACCACGATGCGGTAGCCGGCCTGCGTCAGGCGCGCGATCGCCTCCTGGCTGCCCTTGATCGGCCTCCACTCCGCGGGCGTCTTGATGTACTGGTCGCTGTCGTGGTTGATCGTGCCGTCACGGTCGAGAATGACGAATTTCATATCGCCAGTCTCGAAATGTCTGCCACGCGATTCATTGCGCTATCCAGCTGCATGAGTAGCAGCAGCCTATTGTTGCGCAGTTGTGGATCGTCGACGTTGACCATTACGCGATCAAAGAACTCGTCGACGGGTGCCTTGAGCGCGGCCAGCAAACAAAGTGCGTCGGTAAACTTCTCCTGATCGAGTTTGGATTGAGCCTCGGCGTCAACTTTGCGGAAAGCTTCGTAGAGCGTCCGCTCGACGGGATCCACGAGTCGCGATTCGGAAAACATGTCCGCGGTAGGCGGTGGCGACTTGTGCAGAATGTTGCGAATCCGTTTGTTGGCTGCAGCGAGACTTTCGGCCTCGGGCAGCGCCTGAAACGACTTGACGGCCTCGAGTTGCTGGGGCACCAGGCTGATTTGGGATGGGCGCCGGCCGAGCACTGCGTCTACCTGCAGGGTCGAATATCCCAGTTCCCGCACGTAGCTGGAGAAGCGCTCGAACATGAAAGTCTCAAGGTTCGCATGCGCGTTCCCGATTTGGCCGTTGAATACGGCGAACGCGTCGATCAAGAGCGTGTGCAACGCAAGCGGGAGCTGATTCTCGACCACAATCCTGATAGTGCCCAATGCCGCCCGGCGCAGCCCGTAGGGATCCTTCTCCCCGGTCGGTTGCTCGCCCACGCCGAAAAGGCCCGCCAGCGAGCAGAGCTTGTCGGCGAGCGCGACCGAGCAGGCGACAGGTTCCTGCGGCAGCTGGTCGCCGGCGAAGCGCGGCAGGTAGTGCGCTTCGATCGCCTGCGCGACGTTTCCGGATTCGCCGTCATGGCGCGCGTAGTAGCGCCCCATGACGCCTTGCAGCTCCGGGAACTCCCCCACCATGGCCGTGAGCAGGTCCGCCTTGCAAAGCCACGCCGCGCGCTCCGCAAGTCCTGCGTCCGCGCCGAGCGCGCGCGCAATGCGGCCCGCAAGCAGCTGGATGCGCTCGACTCGTTCGAGCTGGCTGCCGAGCTTGTTGTGGTAGATCACCTTTGCGAGCCGGGGCACGCGCGCCTCGAGGCGCATCTTGCGATCCTGGTTGTAGAAGAACCGCGCGTCCTCGAGCCGCGGCCGCACGACGCGCTGGTTGCCGTCGACGATCGGGTGCGGGTCGGCGACGCGCATATTCGAGACGATCAGGAACTTCGGCAGCAGCTTGTCTGCGGCGTCGAACAGAGGAAAGTACTTCTGGTTCTGGCGCATGGTCAGGATCAGGCACTCCTGCGGCACCTCGAGGAACGCGGCGTCGAACGCGCCGACGTACACGCTCGGATGCTCGACCAGCGCGGTGACCTCCTCGAGCAGGTCGGCGAACTCGCCCAGCCGGGCGCCGAGGCGAGTCGCCTGCGAGCGCAGCTGGCGCTCGATCTCCGTGCGCCGGGCGGCGAAATCGGCGATCACCATTCCGTCGTCGCGCAGCCGCGCCTCGTACTCGTCCGCATTCTCGAGCGCGATCGGCCCGGGGGTCATGAACCGGTGGCCGCGCGTGGTGCTGCTGGCCGACACTCCGAGCACGCTGCCCGGCACCACGCGCGCGCCGTGCATCATCACCAGCCCGTGCACGGGGCGCACGAATTGCGCCTCGCCGTCGCCCCAGCGCATCATTTTGGGAACGGGAACCTTGCCCAGGGCGTGTTCGACGATTTGCGTCAAGACAGAATCGAGTTCCACGCCGGGCAGGGTAAAATTCGCGACCACGATTTCGCCCTTTGCGGTTTGGCGCCGCTCCAGGGACTGCGGCGAGAGCTTGTGCTTCCTGGCAAAACCCTCGACGGCTTTCGGGTTCGAGCTTGGCGGTCCTTCGATGGAATGTTCCGAGTCGAGTGCCTTGGCGCGCACGTCGGGAACGAGAACGGCGAGTCTTCTGGGGGTCGCGAACGTCCTGCACTTTGGGTCGCGATCCTTCAGCCTATGCTTGATGAGCTCCGACACGACGTGCTCGGCGAAGGAATCGGCGAGTTTGCAAAGCGACTTCGGCGGCAGCTCCTCGGTGAGCAGCTCGATGAGAAGGCTTGCCTGCGTCACGACCCGCCTTTTGCCATGGGGAATCCAAGCCGCTCGCGCGATTCGTAGTAGGCCTGGGCGACGCTGCGCGCGAGGGCGCGCACGCGGCCGACGTAGGCGGCGCGCTCGGTGACCGAGATCGCGCCGCGCGCGTCCAGCAGATTGAAGGCGTGCGAACACTTCAACACCATCTCGTAGGCGGGCAGCACGCACTGCGCCTCGATCAGGCGCTTCGCTTCGGCCTCGAACTGCGCGAAGTGCCCGAACAGCATGTCGGCGTTGGAGAGCTCGAAGTTATAGCGCGACTGCTCGACCTCGTTCTGACGGTAGACGTCGCCGTAGCTCACGCCCGGCGTCCAGACCAGGTCGAACACGCTTTCCTTGCCCTGCAGGTAGAGCGCCAGGCGCTCGAGGCCGTAGGTGATTTCGCCCAGTACCGGTTTGCACGGCAGGCTTCCCACCTCCTGGAAGTAGGTGAATTGGGTCACTTCCATCCCGTCGAGCCACACTTCCCAGCCCAGGCCCCAGGCGCCGAGAGTGGGCGATTCCCAGTCGTCCTCGACGAAGCGAATGTCGTGCAGCTTGGAGTCGACACCGAGCGCGGCGAGGGATTCGAGGTAGAGCTCCTGGATGTTCGCCGGCGAAGGTTTGAGCACGACCTGGTACTGGTAGTAGTGCTGCAGGCGGTTCGGGTTCTCGCCGTAGCGGCCGTCCTTGGGACGGCGCGATGGCTGCACGTAGGCGGCCTTCCACGGCTCGGGCCCGATGGCGCGCAGGAAAGTCGCGGTGTGGAAGGTTCCCGCGCCGACTTCCATGTCGTAGGGCTGAAGCAGCGCGCAGCCCTGGAGGTCCCAGAACTGGTTCAGGCGCTGGATGAGCTGCTGGAAGCTGAGCATGGCGAGCCGCGGATTTTACCGGCTTCGCTTCGCGCGCGCGACGAGCGCCGCGAGGGCGAGCGCCGCAAGCGCCGCGGCGAGCGCAGGCCAGTCGCCCTTGCGCGAGTACGGCGTCGCTCCGGCATAGCCCTGCGCCTCGACTTCCAGTCGTCCGACGACGAACTCGGGCAGGCGCGCGATCACTTGGCCGTCGCGATCGATCGCGGCGGTGATGCCGGTGTTGGTTGCGGCGAGCATCATGCGCCCGGTCTCGAGCGCGCGCAGGCGCGCCATTTCCAGGTGCTGCCCCGGCGCGAGCGAGTCGCCGAACCATGCTACGTTGGATACGTTCACCAGCAGGGTGGCGGCGGGGAGCGCGCGCGCGATCGCGGCGCCGTAGGCATCCTCGTAGCAGATGTCGATCGCGACGCGCTGGCCCGCGACCTCGAGCGGCGGCTGGTCGGGCGCGCCGCGAGAAAAGTCCGCCAGCGGAATGGACAGGATGTGGACGATCCAGCCGAAGCCCGGCGGCACGAATTCGCCGAATGGCACGAGATGCACTTTGCGGTAGATCTGCGGCGGCGAGGTTCCCAGGCTGAGCACGCTGTTGTAGTACTCGCCGGGCGCCGCGCGGGTTGGCACGCCGAGCAGCAGATCGCCGCCGTTGCGCCGCGCGGCATCGGCCAACCGCCGCAGGTAGGCCGGATCGACGCTGTCGAGGAAGCGCGGCAGCGCGGTCTCCGGCAGCACGATCAGCTTCGCGTCGCTGCGCTCGGCCAGGCGGGCGTAGGTTTCGAGCGTGTTCTCGTAGCGCTGCGGATCGAATTTGAGGTCCTGCGGAATGTCGCCCTGCAGCAGCGCGGCGCGAAACGGCGCGCCGAAGGGCGTGGTCCACGCGATTTGGCGCAGCGCCCAGCCGGCGGCGAGCAAGGCAATGAACGCGGCCAGGGCGGTCCAGCGCGCGCGGCCGCGCGCCACGCACCACAGCAGCCCGGCGCACACGAGCGTAGCGAGGGTCATGGCATAGACGCCGCCGAGGGGTGCGAAGCCCGCGAGCGGGGTGTCGACGTCTGCGTAGCCGGCCGACAGCCAGGGAAACCCGGTCAGCAGCCAGCCGCGCAGCCACTCGAGCAGGGTCCACGACGCCGGGATGACGAACAGCGCGCGCATCGCATCGGGCGCCTTGATGCGCGCCTGCAGCCAGCCTGCGAGCGCGGGGTACAGTGCAAGAATGGCGCAGAAAGCGAGCGTGGCGATGGCCGCGAGCGGCGCCGGCATGGCGCCGAAGCGGTGCAGGCTGACGTAGACCCAGGACACGCCGCAGCCGAACATGCCGAGTCCGAACCAGAACCCTGTGCGGAACGCCTGCGCGGGGCTGGGTGCGCCGATCCAGAGCTGAATCAGTGCCGCGAAGCCGAGCAAGGCGAGAGGATAGAGGCCGAGGGGCGCGAAAGCGCCGACGGTCGCCGCGCCGGCCAGCAGGGCGATCGCGGCTGCGCGACCCCGGCTCACTTCGGCTTTTCGACCAGCAGGGTATAGACGCGCCGGCTGTCGGCCCGCAGCACCTGGAAGCGGAAACCGCCGATCGTGAGCGTTTCGCCGCGCTTGGGCAGACGCCCGAGCTCGGCGATCACGAGTCCACCGATCGTGTCGATTTCGTGGTCGGAAAAGCGGGTGCCGAACGCGGCGTTGAAATCCGCGATCTGGGTCAGCGCCTTGACCCGGAAGCGGCCGCTCGATTCGGCCAGAATGTTGTCGCTCGCCTCGTCGAAGTCGTACTCGTCCTCGATCTCGCCGACGATCTGCTCCAGCACGTCCTCGATGGTCACCAGCCCGGCCACGCCGCCGTACTCGTCGGCCACGATCGCCATGTGGTTGCGGCTGGCGCGGAATTCGCGCAGCAGGACGTTCAAGCGCTTGGCCTCCGGCACGAACACCGCGGGACGCAGCATCTCGCGCACATTGAATTCCTCGTCGCCCGCGTAGTAGCGCAGCAGGTCCTTGGCGAGCAGGATGCCGATCACGTCGTCGCGGTTCTGGTCGATGACCGGGAAACGCGAGTGCGCGGTCGAGATCAGCTGGGGGATGAAGGTCTCGATCGGCTCGTTGATGTCGATCACGTCCATCTGGGCGCGTGGGATCATGATGTCGCGCACCTGCATCTCGGAAACGTTCAGCGCGCCTTCGATGATAGACAGTGCGTCGGCGTCGAGCAGATCGCGCTGGTGGGCCGAGCGCAGCAGCGCAATCAGCTGCTCGCGGTCCTCCGGTTCGCGCAGCAGCATTGCCGAAAGGCGCTCGAGCAGGCTGGGTCGCGACGGGTCGTTCATGCGGGTCGCCTCATTCTACCGTGTAGGGGTTGCCCAGACCGAGGCGACGCAGAATGCGGATTTCAGTGCGTTCCATGCGCGCGGCATGGGCCTTTTGCTCGTGATCGTATCCCCGCAGATGCAGCATGCCGTGCACTACCAGGTGGGCGTAGTGGGTCGCGAGGGCTTTTCCCTGCTGCCGGGCTTCGCGCGCGATTACCGGATGGCATAGCACGATGTCGCCGCGCAGCGGCCTGAGGCCATAGCCGAAGCTGAGCACGTTGGTGGCGCGGTCGTGCGCGCGAAACGACCGGTTGAGGCGGCGGCCCTCGGCGGTGCCGACCACGCGCAGGGTAACTTCGAGCTTGCCGCGGTACGCGGCGCGCGCCCATCCGCGCAGCTGGGCGGCGGGCGGAACGTTGCACCCGTCGACCGCCCGTTGCACCGCGATTTGCCGGCTGCTACTTCGGGGGCGGCGCTTCTTCGCCCTGTGCGTGCTTGTCATACGCGTCGATGATGCGCGCCACCAGCGGGTGGCGCACCACGTCGTTCGCGCCGAATTCCGTGAACGCGATGCCGCGCACGTCCGACAGGATGCGGCGCGCTTCGATCAGCCCGCTCTTTTGCCCCCGCGCCAGGTCGATTTGCGTGACGTCGCCGGTGACCACCGCCTTGGCGCCGAAGCCGATCCGAGTGAGGAACATCTTCATCTGCTCGGGCGTCGTGTTCTGTGCCTCGTCGAGGATGATGAAGGCGTGGTTCAGCGTCCGTCCGCGCATGTAGGCAAGCGGCGCGAGCTCGATGGTGCCGTGCTCGAGCAGCTTGCCGGTCTTGTCGAATCCCATCAGGTCGTACAGCGCGTCGTACAGCGGGCGCAGGTAGGGATCGACCTTCTGCGCCAAGTCGCCCGGCAGGAAGCCCAGCCGCTCGCCGGCCTCGACCGCCGGCCGCACGAGCACCAGCCGCTTCACGCTGTCGCGCTCGAGCGCATCGACGGCGCAGGCTACGGCGAGATACGTCTTGCCCGTGCCCGCCGGGCCGATGCCGAACGTGATGTCCTGCGCCAGGATGTTCTGCAGGTACTGCACCTGGTTGACAGTGCGGCCGTGCAGGTCGGAACGCCGTGTGAGAAGCTGCGGTGCGGAATCGCCGGGCGCGGGCGCGTTGCCGCGCATCATCTCGCTCAGGCCGAGCTGGATGTCGTCGATCGAAAGCTCGCCGGTCGCCCGGTCGTAGAGGCCGGACAGGGCGCGCGCGGCGCGCGCCGACTGCGCCGGCTCGCCGCGCACCGTGAAGTGCGCGCCGCGGCGCGCGATCGCAACATCGAGCGCGGATTCGATCTGGCGCAGGTTGGCGTCCAGGGCCCCGCACAGGCGCGCCAGGCGCTGGTTGTCGAGCGGCTCGAAGCGCACCTCAACCGGCTTGGGGGACGGGCTGCGCGTCACCTGGGGCGGGCGCTCCCCAGGACTTCGCCGCGCAGCGAATGCGAGCGCGCCGCGCTGATGCGCACGTCGACAAATTGTCCGATCAGCTCGCGCTCGCCGCGGAAATTGACCACCCGGTTGTTGCCCGTGCGGCCCGCGAGCTCATCCGGGTCCCGGCGCGCGGGGCCTTCGACCAGCACGCGCTGCACGCCTCCCACCATGCTCGCGCTCACCGCGCTCGCCTGCGCGTCGAGCGTCGACTGCAGCCGCTGCAGCCGCTCGAGCTTTTGAGCCTGCGGGGTCGCGTCCGGCAGATTGGAGGCGGGCGTGCCCGGGCGCGGGCTGTAGATGAATGAGAACGAGCCGTCGAAATCCAGCTCGCGCGCGAGCTCGAGCGTGGCCTGGAAGTCGGATTCGGTCTCGCCCGGAAAGCCGACGATGAAATCAGAGGTCAGGCTGAGGCCGGGCCGCGCTTTGCGCAGGCGCCGCACGATCGAGCGGTACTCGAGCACGGTGTAGCCGCGCTTCATCGCCGCCAGCACCCGGTCCGAGCCGGACTGCACCGGAAGATGCACGTGGCCGGCGAGCTTGGGCAGCTCTGCGTGAGCGTCGATTAGCCGCTGCGTGAATTCGCGCGGATGCGAGGTGGTATAGCGCACGCATTCGACGGCTTCGATCTCGGTCAGGTAGCGCAGCAGCTCCGCGAAATCCGCCGGTTCGCCATCGATCTCGCCGCGCCAGGCGTTTACGTTCTGTCCCAGCAGCGTGACTTCCCGGACGCCGCGCTCGGCCAGGCCTGCGATCTCGGCCACCACGTCGTCGAACGGGCGCGAGAATTCCTCGCCCCGCGTGTACGGCACGACGCAGAAGCTGCAGTACTTGCTGCAGCCCTCCATGATCGAAACGAAAGCAGACGCGCCTTCGACCCGCGGCGGCGGCAGGTGGTCGAACTTCTCGATCTCGGGGAAGCTCACGTCCACCTGGGCGCGGCCGCTCGCGCGCCGGCGGGCGAGTAACTCGGGCAGGCGGTGCAGGGTCTGCGGCCCGAAAACCACGTCGACGTAGGGTGCGCGCTCAATGATCGCACTGCCCTCCTGGCTCGCGACGCAGCCGCCGACCGCGATCATCAGGCGCGGATTGTCTTGCTTCAGGTGCTTGACTCGGCCGAGATCGGCGAAAACCTTCTCCTGCGCCTTCTCGCGCACCGAGCAGGTGTTGAACACGATCAAGTCAGCGTCTTCCGGCCGCTCCGTGGGCGCGTAGCCCCCGCTTTGCGCCAGCACGTCGGCCATCCGGTCCGAGTCGTACTCGTTCATCTGGCAGCCGAAGGTGCGGATGTAGAGCTTGCCGGGCATGTTCAGGCGCACCCGGGCCTCAGCGGCCAGGGTCCGGTTGCGCCGCTTCCCTGCGGGTCAGCAGCCAGACGCGGAACGGCATGCCATGTGCGTCGAGGAGAAAGCGTATGCGCGTGCCGGGTGGTACCGCCGAGGGCACGATGATCCGGTTCGAGGCGTCGCGAATCTGCGCTCCCGGGGCGAGCATGACCGGCGTACCGTTGATCTCCACCAGCATGCCCTGCAGATGACGGATTTCGCCGCGCTGGGCGGCCGCGGGGATGCCGCGCAGCTGAGCCAGCGCCGTTGACGGGAGTGCGGCGAGCAGGCAGAGCGCGAGCGCCCGGGTAAGCTTGGCAAGAGTCATCGACATGGCCTCCGAGCCGCTATTCTAGAGGAGAGGCGTCGCAGGCTGGAGCAAAGGGAATGGTGGCGAATCCGTGATTCGAACACGGGACACGCGGATTATGATTCCGCTGCTCTAACCAGCTGAGCTAATTCGCCTCCGGAAAGGGCGCGAATTGTCGCCTTCGACAACCTTACGGTCAAGCGCAAACGGCGTCTGCTGGGAACGATGGAGCACGAATATTCCGACAAACCAACAGGTTATTTTCTCTACAATACGCAGGTGAATTTCGACCTCATCGTGGTCGGCGCCGGCCTGGCCGGCGCGAGCTTTGCTCGTGCGGCGCGCGGGTTCTCGACCGCGCTCATTGCGCCCGAACGGCGCACGGCGGCGCCCGCCCCTGTGTCCGGAGGATTCGACGCACGGGTCTATGCGCTTAGCCCCGCCAATGCCGAGTTTCTGCGCGACCTGAAGGTCTGGCAGGGCATCGCTCCCGAGCGGCTGACGCCGGTGCATGCGATGCGAGTGTACGGCGATGACGGCCGCTCGCTAATCGAGTTCGACGCCTATCAAGCCGGTGTCGATGCACTGGCCTGGATCGTAGAGGACGGGGTATTGCAGGATGCACTGCGGCGTTCGCTGGAAACGCGCGACGGGCTCGAGATCCTTGCACCGGCGCAGTGCGAGCGGCTTGAGTCTTCGGCCGAGGGCGCGACGGTGCATCTGCGCGGCGGCCGCAGCTTGCACGGCAAGCTGGTTGTCGGGGCAGACGGTGCGCACTCCTTTGTACGTGAAGCGACCGGGCTGGGGGCAACCGAGCGCGCCTACGGCCAGACTGCAGTGGTCGCCAACTTCGCTTGCGAGCGGCCGCACGGCAACGTGGCGCAACAGTGGTTCCAAGGCGGGCCGGTGCTCGCCCTGCTGCCCCTTCCGGGCAGCCATGTGTCGATGGTGTGGTCGTTGGCCGACGCCGAGGCGGCACGAGTGCTGGCCTTGGATGTGGACGCGCTCTGCCGCGAAGTGGAGCAGGCTTCGCACGGTACGCACGGCGTGCTCACGCTGGTCACCCCTGCACGGGGCTTCGCCCTGAGGCGCCTCGCCGCGCGCCGTTTGGTCGTGCCGCGCGTCGCGTTGATCGGCGATGCGGCGCACGTGGTGCACCCGCTCGCGGGCCAGGGCGCGAATCTCGGCCTGCAGGATGCCCGGGCGCTGGCGCAAATACTCGCAGCGTGCGAGCCGGTGCGCGACCCCGGTGACCTCAGGCTGCTGCGACGCTACGCGCGCTCGCGCGCCGAGGGGATCTTGGCGATGGACGCAACCGTACATGGCCTGTACCGTCTATTCGCCGCCCGGGGCCGGGCAGTTTCCCTGCTGCGCAACGCAGGATTGAACTTGACCGACCGAGTTCCGGTCTTAAAAAACATTCTCATGCGCCAGGCGATGGGCTGAGGCGCGCCGGAGATCATGTAATGCTTGTCCGAATCTTGGCGCTTGGCGTTCTCTGCCTTGCGGTTCTGCCCGCGCGCGCCGACGAGGCGCAGATCCGCAAGATGATCGAATCCAAGCTTGACGGGGCGCAAATCGAGAGCGTGCAGCCGGTACCCGTGCTCGGCCTGTACGAGGTGGTGATTCGCAGCCGGGACGGGCCGCGGATCGTCTACACCGACGCCCAGGCGACGAGCATCATCTTGGGCAGCATCTACGACGTCCGGCACGATCGCAATCTGACCGAGGAGCGGATGAACAAGCTGCTCGCGATCAGCTTCGATTCGCTGCCGCTGCAAGACGCGGTCAAGATCCGGCGCGGCAGCGGACGGCGCGTGCTGGCGATGTTTTCCGATCCGTATTGTCCCGCGTGCCAGCAGTTCGAAAAGGAGCTGGCGCGGGTCGACGACATCACGATTTACGTTTTCATGTATCCGGTGATACATCCCGAGCTGGCCGAGCAATCGAAGGCGATCTGGTGTTCTCCCGATCGATCCAAGGCGTGGCTCGACCTGGCGCTGCGCGGCAAGCGTCCGAGCGCCAACGCGGACTGCGCCAACCCGCTCGAGAGGAACCTCGTCCTGGGTCATCGGCTCGGGGTAAATTCGACGCCGACTCTGTTTCTCGCCAACGGTGAGCGCCTGCGCGGCGGGCTGTCCTCGCCTCAGCTTGCGACGACGCTGGACGACGTCTATCGCGACATGAAGGCGGCGCAGGCCCCTAAATAGCCTGCGCTAAGGGCGCGGCAGCGGCTCGCCGCGTGGCCAAAGCAGCCACATCCTGCCTTGCTGGCGCATGTCGCCCGCGAGCGAGCCAGCCTCGGCGCCGCTGCCCCAGAACAGGTCCGCGCGCACCGCGCCGCGGATTGCACCGCCCGTGTCCTGCGCCATCACGAGCCGCTCGAGCGGCCGGTCCGAGAGAGGGGAGGTAGTCGCCAGGTACACCGGGGCCCCGAGCGGAAAGAAGCGCCGGTCCACCGCGATGCTGTACCCGGCGCTGAGTGGCGCCCCCAGGGCGCCGATGGCGCCGCCCGACGCAGGCAGCTCGCGGAAGAACACGTAGCTGGGATTTTGCTCGAGCGCATGCTGCAACTGCTCGGGGTGCGCTTGCGCCCATTGCTTGATGCCGTTCATGGACGCCTGCTCCAGTGGCAGCTCGCCCTGCGCGACCAGGTAGCGCCCTAGCGAGCCGTACGGGTGGCCGTTCTGGTCCGCGTAGCCGACCCGGATGCGCTCGTCGTCGCCCAGCCGGATCTGGCCGCTGCCCTGGATCTGGAGGAAGAACAGCTCGACCGGGTCGGCGACCCACGCGATCGCGGGTGCCTCGAAACCGTCGCTGCGGGAATCGATTTCGGCCCGGGAGTAGTAAGGCACCAGCTTGCGGCCGTCGATCCGTCCGCGCAGGCGCATGCCCTTGAGCTCCGGATAGAGACCGGCGAGATCGACGTCGACCAGATCGTCCGGCAAGCCGTAAATCGGGTAACGATAGCGCTCGGTGCGTTCTCGGCTGCCGTCGAGCACGGGCTCGTAGTAGCCGGTGATCAGGCCGGTGTCGGAACCTTCCGGCGCAATGACTGCATAAGGCACAAATTCTGCCTCGAAAAAGCCGCGTGCCGCGGTCGCGTCGTCCGGCGGGACCGCGCGCGCTGCGTCGCAGGCGCGCGCCAGCGCAGGAATTGCCTGCAGCCGCACACAGCCGGCGAGAAATGCGTGCAGGCTCGATGCCAGCTCGGTGGCCGACCAACCGGGAAGCACGGCATAGGTCGTCGCCTCGTAGCGCGCACTCGGCGGCGCGGTCGGCAGCGGCACGCAGCCTGCCACAAGTACAATCGCGATGGCAGCGGTCAGGAGCCTGCGCGCGATGTGGTTCATTGTCCTGGAAATCGGTCTGGCGATCGTGCTCGTATTCGCGATTTTCGGCCTTGCGCGGCCGCGCAAGCAGGGACGCGACGACGACCAGCCGCCCTCGGCTTAGTCGTTAGTGCAGCACGCGCGGCACGGACAGGGTGAATTTCGGAATCGGGGCCTCGAATCGCGTGCCGTCCTCCGCCACCATCTGATAGCTGCCGCGCATGGTGCCGACTTGGGTCGCGATCGAGGTGCCGCTGGTGTACTCGAATTGCTCCCCCGGCCGCAGCACCGGCTGCGCGCCGACCACGCCCAGGCCGCGGACCTCCTGCACCAAGCCCTGGGCGTCGGTGATGATCCAGTGCCGGCTGATCAGCTGGCCGGCGACGGTGCCGACGTTGCGGATCGTGATCGTGTACGCGAACGCGTAGCGATTCGACGTTTCGTCAGACTGCTCCGGCAGGTACTGGGTCGCCGTACTGACCGCGATCTCGTAGCGCTTCTCCTGGGCCATGCGTGCATTGTAAACTGGCTGCGTCATGACGTTCCGCATTGCCCCCAGCGTCCTGTCGGCCGACTTCGCGCGGCTGGGCGAAGAGGTGAAGGCCGTCGCGCAGGCCGGCGCCGACGTTATTCACTTCGACGTCATGGACAACCATTACGTTCCCAACCTGACCATGGGCCCGCAGATTTGCGAAGCGCTGCGACCGTACGTCTCCCTGCCGATCGACGTCCACCTCATGGTCAAGCCGGTCGACCGGATCGTGCCGGACTTCGCCAAGGCAGGCGCGAGCCTGATCAGCTTCCATCCCGAGGCGAGCGAGCATGTCGACCGCACCATCGGCCTGATCCACGAACACGGCTGCAAGGCCGGGCTGGTATTCAACCCGGCGACACCGCTCGACTGGCTCGACCACACGCTCGACAAGCTCGACCTGGTGCTGATCATGTCGGTCAACCCGGGGTTCGGCGGCCAGCGCTTCATCGCCTCGATGCTGCCCAAGGTCGCCGAGGCGCGCCGGCGCATCGACGCCGAGGCGCGCTCGGCGGGACGGGAAATCTGGCTGGAAGTCGACGGCGGCATCAAGACCGACAACATTGCCGAGGTCGCGGCCGCCGGCGCCGACACCTTCGTCTCCGGCTCCGGGATATTCGGCTCGAAGGATTACGCGGCGACCATCCGCGAAATGCGATCGCGCCTGCGCGCCGTGCGACGTGCGGCGTGATTCGCGCCGCACGGTTTTTGCGTCCGGCGGGTTCCGTCCGATCATCGGGAGGCGCGGGATGTACGTGGCATCGCTCGTGATGGTATAGTCGCTCAGCAAATCGACGCCGAAAATCCTCTGTCGACACAGCCGTGAACCACCACCGTACCGGAATTTGCAGCACCCGCTGGCGAAGCTGGCGCTCCTGGCGCCGCTAGA
>JBOIFB010000019.1:0-19100 GCA_050741415.1 Burkholderiales bacterium
GTCGGGGATAGCGGGCGAGCCATGTGCGGGTAAAAGCTGTTCTTGATTCGAAATTTATCATGGTGATAAACTATATGGCAACGGCAATTTATCTCCGTGATAAGGGTCGATCCCCATGCCAACCACTTCAAGCTCCATTCGTCTCGACAACTTGCGCGAACTCATCAGAAAGGCCGGCGGGCCGGCAGACGCGGCCCGCAAACTGGATATGGACGACTCTCAGCTCTCGCAGATCGCGGGAAAGCACCCAAGCCGCAACATCGGGACAACCCTCGCCCGCCGCATCGAGAGGGCTTTCCGGAAGCCGGAAGGCTGGCTCGACATGCCGCATGCGCAGCTCGCGCTACAGCAGCGCGCCGATCGCAACGTATCGCCGGCGCGTGACCTTCAGCGCGAAGTGCCGCTCATCTCCTGGGTGCAGGCCGGCGACTGGAACAACCTCGTAGACACCTTCCAGCCGGGCGATGCGGAGCGCTGGGTCGCGACCTACGCCAGAGTCAGCAAACACGCGTTCGCGCTGCGCGTCGTCGGGGACTCCATGACCAACCCGAGCGGGACGCCGTCCTTTCCGGAGGGGACGATCATCATCGTGGATCCCGAGCGAGCGGCGCAGCCGGGAAAGTACGTCGTGGTCCGCCAGAACCTCGACAGCGAGACAACGTTCAAGCAGCTCGTGCGCGACGCCGACAAGCATCTCCTAAAACCTCTCAACCCGCGCTATCCCATCCTCGAGATGCTTCCCGACGCGGTCATCGCCGGCGTTGTCGTGCAAGCGGTCATGGACTTCTGATGGTCCACCACAGCTTCCTCAGTCTGCTCAATCGCCGCGGCGAGTGGATGACGCCGGTCGAAATTTTTGACGCGTCGCCGGAGTATCCCATCGGCGACTACGTCCTCGCCGACCTGCAGGCGCTCAAGGCGAACGGCCTTATCGCCAGTCGTCAACGCAAGGGCTCGCAGCTTGCGGAATACGGTTTGCCCAGCTGGGTGAATGCGCCAGAGCCGGCGTTCTCGCTCAGCTACTTCCTTTTCACGCTCAATCGGCTTCTTCGCCAGCTGCTCCCTGCAGCATGAAACCCAATGCCGCGGCCCGTAATCCGCTGCAGCTACCCGAAGCAAGACTTCTCAACAAGGAGCAAGCGGCCGCATACCTGGGTATTGGCGTCACGCTGCTCGAGCAGCTCGGTGTTCCGCACGTCAAATTCGGTCGTCGTTGCGTCTATGACCGCATTGACCTCGACCAATGGCTCGACGAATATAAGCGTCGAGGGCGGGCCGGAAAGGATGGTGAATCCAATTGGCCCGTGAGAAAGGACTCAACCGGAGATCCGATTCCCGGTTCTGGTGGGTCGACGTTGTACTCCCGAACGGCAGACGAGTACGCCAGAGCACTGGGACTGAAAGCCGACAAGAAGCAGAAGCGCTCCTCGCCCGCCTGAAGGCAGACAGCTTCAGAGAAAAGGAGCTCGGCGTCAGGCCCCGGCGCAGCTGGAAGGAAGCTGCAGTCCGGTATCTCGCCCTCAAAGCGAATCTGCGGAGCATCGCGGACGTGCGCCGGATCTTCGTCAAACTCGATCCGTACCTGGGCGAACTGCATTTGCATCAAATCACCGGGGACGTCATCTGGAAAGTGATCGAGGGCGAGCAGAAGAAAGGCAACCTACCCGCGACGATCAACCGCTATCTGTGTGTCATTAGAGCGCTCCTACGCATGGCGCGCGACGAATGGCAGTGGATAGACAGCTTCCCGAAGATTCGCCTGCTGCCTGGAGAAGTCGAGCGCGATCGATGGCTCACCGGCGAGGAAGCGGAGCGGCTCCTGTCTCACTGCCCTCCTCACCTCGCGGCGCTAGTACGATTTGCTCTGGCCACGGGTTGCAGGGCGAGCGAGATAAAGGGCTTGGAATGGAACCGGGTGGATCTCAAACGTGCCACCGCCTGGCTGAACCAGACCAAGAATGGAACGCCGCGAGGCGTCCCGCTCAATGCCGATGCCATAGCGGTTCTGGAAGCGCAGCAAGGCATCCATGAGCGCTTCTGCTTCACGTACCAGGGTAAGCCGATCTCCTGGGAGGTGACGAACAGCGCGTGGCACACGGCACTGCGGAAGGCCGGCATCACGGACTTCCGGTTCCACGACTTGCGCCACACATGGGCGTCGTGGCACCGGCAGGCAGGCACCAGCTGCGACGAGCTGAAGGACCTCGGCGGCTGGAAGTCCAGGGTGATGGTCGACCGCTACGCGAAGTACGCCACTGAGCATCTTGCAGTCGCAGCGGCGCGAATCGAGGGAAGCCGTGGAGGAACGGTGATCAAATTCCCCACGTTTTCCCCACGGTCCCAAATAAAAAGGGCCTAGCGGTTAGCTAAGCCCTTGAAGATTTGGTAGGCCGTGGCGGATTCGAACCGCCGACCAACGGATTAAAAGTCCGCTGCTCTACCAGCTGAGCTAACGACCCGGAGAAAGGGCGCGATTTTAAGCGGTCAGCGGTTGAGCGTCAACGAATCGGCGAGAGTTGTTTGCCCGAATTTAAGCCTTGCGCAGCATGCGCCAGTATTGAAATTTCATGGTCGCTGCCGCGCCGGCGACGATCGCGACGAAGGTCATGATCGAGCCGAGCGCGAGGGTCGAGAAGCCAGAGATGCCCTGGCCGACGGTGCAGCCGAGGGCCGTGATCCCGCCGAAGCCCATCAGCATGCCGCCGAGCATGTGGGCGCCGGTGTCGCCTGCGTCGCGGAAGCTCTCCCAGCGGAAGGTCCGAGTGGCGAGAGCGTACGCAGCCGAACCGGCAATCACGCCCGCCGCCGAGGCGATGCCGTAGGTGATGATCCTCGACTTGTCGGTCCAGAACATCAGATATTCGAGCGCGTAGGCCATCGGCGAGACGAACGAGAACGACTCCATGCGCCCGGTGTTGGTTCCGACGAAGGCTTCCTGCAGCGTGTTCGGGTCTTCGGCGAGATAGCCGATGTGCCCGCTGACGTACCAGCCCCCGACCACCACCAGGCCGGTGACGACACCGCCCAGCGTGTAATTGAAGTTGGAGCGGAAATCCCGGCTCGAGTACACGAACGCCAGAAGCCCGCCGCCGATGGCGACAGAGAGGATCTCGACCCAGGTCCTCTTGCCGATTCCGGTCGCCTTTGCCATCAGGGTCGGCAGATCCTGCCCACCGGGCAGGGTAAGCGAGGCCTTCTCCAGCACGTCGACGCGGAACGCGCCGAACAGGCCGCGTAGCGTCATGTAGGCTGCGATGCCGAGAAAAACGAACACGACCAGCGACTTGAGGTTACCCGCGCCCAGGCGGATCAGCGTCTTAGAGCCGCAGCCGGAGCCGAGCGTCATGCCGACGCCGAACAGGAAGCCGCCCACGATGTACGACAGCCAGGTGAAGCTCGCAGTCTGGTAGATGGATTTGGAGAGGTCGACCACGCCGGCCAGTTGAAGGCCGTTGGCGCCAAGCACCGCGACCGCGATCGCCAGCAGCCACATGCGCATGCGGTTGAAGTTGCCGATGTTGACCCAGTCGGATACCGCGCCCATGGTGCAGAAATCGGTTTTGTTGCCCACCGCGCCGAACACGAAAGCAAGCGCGAACGCTCCCCAGGCGACGTAGTGCGCGAGCTGCTCAGGGTTGACTTCGCTCACTCTGGCCTCCTCTCGTCAGAGTCGGGATACAACGCGGAAATATAGCGCAACCCCCTGCAGCGCCCGATCGGAGGCGCGATAGAGTCCATCAACGCGGCTGATAGCGGGTGCTGTCCGGAATCGACGCCGTCTCGAAGCCGGCGCGCCTGATGCGGCAGGCATCGCAGACCCCGCACGCGCGCCCATCGGAATCGGGCTGGTAGCAGGTCACGGTCTGCGCCGGGTCGACGCCAAGCTCGAGCGCGAGCTGAACGATCTTCGATTTGGGCAGATCGATCAGCGGCGCGCGCACTTCGATACGCCGGCCCTCGACCGCGCTTTTGGTCGCAAGATTCGCCATAACCTCGAATGCATGCAGATATTCCGGGCGGCAGTCCGGGTAGCCCGAGTAGTCGACCGCGTTGGCGCCGATGAAGATGTGACGCGCGCCGATGACTTCGGCCCAGGCGAGCGCGAGCGAGAGCAGAATCGTATTGCGCGCCGGCACGTAGGTCACCGGGATGCCGGGCTTGGCGCCGCCCACCGGGACGTCGATCATGAGATCGGTCAGCGCCGAGCCGCCGAACACCGTCAGGTCGAGCCTGACGCTGCGGTGCAGCGCGGCACCCAGCCGCGCGGCAATCGCGCGCGCCGCCGCGAGCTCCGCTGCGTGGCGCTGTCCGTAGTCCACTGATAGCGCGTGGCAGCTGAAGCCCTCGCGCAACGCCCAGGCAAGTGTAGTGGCGGAGTCGAGCCCGCCCGAGAGCAGAACGACCGCGTTCAGCTTCAGTGCCGCATTCCCTGCAGGCGCTGCTTTGCGCTCGCCGCCGCGGGGCTGGCGGGGTACTTCGCCAGCAGGTCCTCGAGCGTTTTGCGCGCGCCGCGCCGATCCCCGCTCGCTTCCTGCGAGCTGGCAATATTCAGCATTCCGTCGGGCGCCTTGGAACTGTCCGGCCACACCGAAAGCAGCTTTTCCTGGCTGGCAATCGCTTTCTTGAAGTCGCGCTGCGCGTAGTAGGCGTTGCCGATCCAGTACTGCGCCGAAGGCGCAAGTGAGCTCGACGGATAGGTGACGAGGAAACCCTCGAACGCGGAGATCGAGAGCGGATAGTTGCCGAGCTTGAATTGATTCAGCGCGGCTTCGTAGGCCTTGGTCTCGGCCGGCGTCGCCGGCGCTTCGCCCGCCGCCGGCTGCGCAGCCGTGGTGGCAGCCTGCTCGCGCGCCTGCTCGAGCTTGCGCAGCCTGGTGTCGATGTCGAGGTACAGGTCCTTCTGGCGCTTGTTCGCCGTATCAATCTGGTTTGTCAGCACCTCGACCTGGCCGCGCAGGCGCGCGAGATCCGAGCGAAGCTGATCCAGCTGCCCCGCCAGGTCGAGGATCGCGCCGCGGTCCGCCGCGCTCGCCTCGAGCTTGGACAGCCTGTCCTCGAGCGCTTTCTGGTTCGCGTCGACCTGCGCGCGCAACGCATTGAGCTTGTCGTCGTCGCCGAACAACGCCGCACTCGCGCCATGCGGCAGCGCGAAGGGCGCGAGCAGCGCTCCGACCAGCAGCAAGCGGGCGCCCAGGCCGCGCATCAATACTCACCCTTGTAGAGGATGTCGCAACGCCGGTTCTGCGCGTAGGCTTCCTCGTTGGTTCCCTGCGCCTTCGGCTTTTCCTCGCCCAGGCTGACCGCCTCGACCTGTTCCTCCCGCACGCCCAGCAGCAGGAGAAGTTTTTTTACGCCGTCGGCGCGCCGTTGCCCGAGCGCGACGTTGTATTCTCGGCTGCCGCGCTCGTCGGTATTGCCCTGAATCAGCACTTTGGCATCCGGGTGATCGCGCAGGTACGCGGCATGAGCCTCGATGATAGGCTTGTATTCGTCCTTGACGTCGAATTTGTCGAAATCGTAGTAGATCGAGCGCTTCGACAGGATATTCGAGGGGTCGGTAAGCGGACTCATCCCGGCGCTCTTTTGCCCGGCGAGATCGACCCCAGTCACCCCCTTGCCTTCGACTGCCTGACTCTGAGCTCCGGTCGCGCCCGGACTGCGGTCTTCGACGCCCGCCGGCGACTGCTCTTGCGTCGGCGCGCTCGCGCACCCTGCAAGTACGGCGAGGAGCGCTGCGATCAGGATTACACGCATGTCTGCTCTCCTTTTACTGAATGAAGGGTCCCCAGGCCGGCTCGCGCACGTCGCCTGCGTTGACGGTGAGGCGCTGCCGCACCCGCCCGTCGACCGATACCGCAGACAGCACGCCGCGCCCGTCGATCACCGTGGCATACAGGATCATCCGGCTGTTGGGCGCAAAGCTAGGAGATTCGTCACGGTCGCTGTCGGTCAGGATCTGCACCTGCCGCGTCGCGAGGTCGAGCAGCGCGACCTGGAACTTGCCCTCGCTGTTGCGCGCGATGTAGGCCAGACTCTTGCCGTCGGGGCTCACACGTGGAGAAACGTTATAGCTGCCGTCGAACGTGATGCGCTGGGCGTCGCCGCCGCTCGCCGGCATGCGATAGATCTGCGGGCTGCCGCCGCGGTCAGACGTGAAATAGATGAACTGGCCGTCGGGCGAGAAAAACGGCTCCGTATCGATCGCGCTGCTGTAGGTCAGGCGCCGCACGCCGCTGCCGTCTGGATTGATGAGGTAGAGCTGCGAGCCGTTGTCGCGCGAGAGCGAAACCGCGAGTTTCGTTCCGTCCGGCGACCACGCCGGGGCGGAATTCGAGCCCTTGAAATTCGCCACCACGTGGCGCTTTCCGTCCAGCAGCGAATGCACGTAGACCACCGGCTTCTTGTTCTCGAACGACACGTAGGCAAGACGCTTGCCGTCGGGCGCCCAGGCCGGCGAAATGATCGGCTCGAGCGACGCCAGCGCAGTTTCCTCGTCCGCGCCGTCGGCGTCGGCGATCTGCAATTCGTAACGGTTGCCGCGTTTGACGATGTAGGCGATCCGGGTCGAGAACACGCCCTTCACGCCGGTCAGTTTCTCGTACACGTAATCCGCGATCCGGTGTGCGGTCGCCCGCGCCTGGTCCTTGGCGAGCGTGTAGGCGACTCCGCCGAGCGGCGTCTGCTTCACCACGTCGAACAGCCTGAAGCGAATTTCGTAACGGCCATCGGGCCGCGCCGCCACCGAGCCGAGTACCAGGGCGTCGGCCAGTCGCGAGCGCCATTCGGCATAGTCGACGTTCGACGCCTCCGTCGGCTGCGGCGTCAACGGCGGCACCTCGAGCCCGCGGAAAAGACCACTTCGCTCCAGGTCGGCCCGAACGATCGAGGTTATGCCGGGAGGCAGCGCAGCCTCGCCGGGAAACGGCACGATCGCGATCGGAATTCGGTTCGCGCCCGCACCGGTGATCTCGATCGAGAGCTGGGCCCGCGCGGGAAGCGCAACGAGCAGCAGCAGCGATGAGAGCAGGGCGGCGGCGCGGGAGATCCAGCGGACGGGCAGGCTCTGCATGGCTCCTCTTCTTGGCTGGAAGTGGTGTGATTATAGCGAACCGCAGACTCCGATCCCTGTCGCCGAGTAGCGACAGACAGACGTCATCGTTGGTCGAATGGACGGTAGGTCACTTCGATTCGACGATCGAACACTCCGGGATCATCCGGCTTGGGCAGGGGCGAAGATTTCAGAATTGCACGGACAATGGCATTGTCAAGCGCCGTGTTGTTGCTTGACTTCTTGATTTCCACATTTGGTAGCACTTCTCCGGTTGGCAAGAGGTGGATTTCGAACACCGCCTCAGGATTGCCCTGAATATTTTGCGGTAACACGATATTGCCGCGGATCTTGGCCCGGATCTTGTCCGCCCACGCCGCGAGCGCCTTGCTGCGCGTGGTAGCAGCGTCGCTCGCGAGCAGCGCGCTCAGCTCGGCCTCCTGCTGCTGCGCGCTGATCTGCTGCTGCTCGGCCGCGAGCTGCTCCTGCATCTGCTTGCGAAATGCGTCTTCGTGCGGCTTGGGTTTCGGTTTGGGCTTGGGCTTAGGCTCGGGTTTCGGCTCCGGTTTAGGCGGAGGGGGCTTAGGCTTCGGTTCGGGCTTCGGCTTGGGCGGCGCCTTGATCGCGATGTCGGGTTTTTCGATGCGCGGCTCCGGCTTCGGCGGCGGAGGCGGCTGCACCTTTGGAACCGGCTTAAGCTTCGGCGTCGGAGGCGGCTCGATCTTGGGTGTCGGCAGCCCCGGCCAGAGCTCGACCACCATCGCGGTGGGCGGGTGGCTCTCCCAGCGGATGCCGACGAACAGGATCGCGAGCAGCACGAGGTGCACCGCCAGCGCGAGCACGATCGAGCGCCCGAGCGCCGGTTGTTCGCGCTCCTCGAATCCGTCGAAGGGCGGTACGGCGCTCATTGCGCCGGCTTGACCAGCAGCCCGACCCTCCGAATCTGCTCGCGCTGCAATTCATCCATGACGTTCAGAACCGCCTCGTAGCGAACGTTCTTGTCGGCGGCGATGAGCACCGGCGTGTCCGGATGCTCGGCCTGCCGGGCACGCACCAGCTGCGCCAGCTCGCCGAGCGCGACGCGCCGCTCTTCGCCGCGCCTGCCCTTCTCGCCCGGCATGCGCACGATGACGCTGCGATCTCGCTTGATCACCACTTCCAGCGGCGCGGCGGGCGCGTTCGCGGTCTTCGACACCGAGGGCAGCTCGACCACGCCCGGCGTCACGAGCGGCGCGGTGACCATGAAGATGATCAGCAGCACCAGCATTACGTCGATGTACGGGACGACGTTGATCTCGGACATCGGTGCGCGCTTGCGTCGCAGGGCGGGCATGCGCTACCTCGTGGCCTGACGATGAAGGATGTTCGAGAACTCCTCCATGAAGCTCTCGAACCGAATCGCCAGCCGTTCGATATCGTGCGAGTAGCGGTTGTAGGCGACGACGGCGGGTATCGCGGCGAACAGCCCGATCGCGGTCGCGATCAGCGCTTCGGCGATGCCGGGCGCCACCTGAGCCAGCGTCGCCTGCTGCACGTTGGCGAGGCTGCGGAATGCATGCATGATGCCCCACACCGTGCCGAACAGCCCCACGTAAGGACTGACCGAACCGGTGGAGGCGAGAAACGCGAGCCGGCGCTCGAGGTGATCCATCTCGCGCTGGAAGGTGGCGTGCATTGCGCGGCGCGCCCCGTTCACCATGGCCGAGGCATCGACCGTGCGTTGGCCCCTGAGCTTGGTGAATTCGCGGAAACCGGACTCGAAGATCCGCTCCAGGCTGCCGATCGAATGCCGGTTGGCTACGGCGCCCTGATAGAGCGCGTTCAGGTCGTTTCCGCTCCAGAATTCGCGCTCGAACTGCTCGGTCTGGGCGCGCACGCGGCGGATCACGTACCACTTCTGGAAAATGAACATCCAGGACATGAACGACACGGCGATCAGCAACGCCAGCACCAGCTTCACTACGAGACTTGCGTGGACGACAAGCGTCCAGAAATCGAGATCCTGCGTGACGGTCATGTACGCTCCAGCGCCTGTTTCAGTTCTTCGGGCATGCGCGCCGGCCTCATCCGGATACAGTCCACCACCGCGACGGTCACGTCTGCTTCGACCAGCAGCGCAGGCCCGCGTTCAACGCGTTGCCGGAAGACCACGCTCGCGCGGCCCATTTTAACCACTTCGGCGCTCACCGAAACGAGGTCATTGAGCCTCGCCGGCCGGTGAAAGCGCATCGCAAGCTCGTGCACCATGAACATCACGCGCCGTTCGTCGCCCAGGCGCGACAGGTCGATCCCGGCGACGATCAGCAGCTCGGTTCGGGCGCGCTCCATGAAGGCGAGGTACTGCGCGTGGAACACCACGCCCCCCGCGTCGGTGTCCTGGTAGTACACGCGCAGCGCGATGGCGAACGGCCGTCCGTTCACAGCAGGTCGTTGATGCCGGTGGGTGCGACGATGCCGAAGTGGCGGTAGGCCAGCAGCGTCGCGACCCGCCCGCGCGAGGTACGCTGCAGGTACCCTTGCTGGATCAGGTAGGGCTCCAGCACGTCTTCAATCGTATCGCGCTCCTCCCCGATCGCCGCGGCGAGGTTTTCCACGCCGACCGGGCCGCCGGAGAATTTTTCGATCACCGCGAGCAGCAGCCTGCGATCCATCAGGTCGAGCCCCAGCACGTCGACGTCCAGCATGCCAAGCGCGGCGTCCGCGACCGCCTTCGAGACTACGCCGTCGGCCTTGACCTGGGCGTAGTCGCGCACGCGGCGCAGGAGCCGGTTCGCGATCCGCGGCGTGCCGCGAGAGCGGCGCGCGATCTCGAGGGCGCCTTGGTCCGCCAGCTTTACTTCCAGCAGGCGCGCCGAGCGATGCACGATGGTCGAGAGCTCCATCTCGTTGTAGAACTCGAGCCTCGCAACGATGCCGAAGCGGTCGCGAAGCGGGTTGGTCAGCATCCCGGCGCGCGTGGTCGCGCCCACCAGCGTGAACGGCGGCAGGTCGAGCTTGATCGAGCGCGCCGCCGGCCCCTCTCCGATCATGATGTCGATCTGGTAGTCCTCGAGCGCGGGATAGAGAATCTCCTCGACGACCGGCGAGAGGCGGTGGATCTCGTCGATGAACAGCACGTCGCGCGGCTCGAGGTTGGTGAGGATTGCCGCCAGGTCGCCGGGGCGCTCGAGCACCGGGCCGGAGGTCTGGCGCAGATTGACGCCCATCTCGCGCGCGATGATGTGCGCGAGAGTGGTCTTGCCCAGCCCCGGCGGGCCGAACAGAAGCACGTGATCCAGGGCCTCGCTGCGTGCCCGGGCCGCCTGGATGAAGATCTCGAACTGACCGCGCACCTTCTGCTGGCCGACGTAGTCGGCCAGCGACACCGGGCGCAACGAGCGCTCGATCTGCTCCTCCTGCGCCGAGGCAGGCTTGGCCGAGATCAGACGGTCGGTTTCTACGCTCACGTCAGGATTTTGCCAGAGCCTTCAGCGCCGCGCGGATGCCGTCTGCCACCGCAACCCCCGAAGGCAACCCCTTGATGGAAGCGTGCGCCTCCTTCTCGCTATAGCCGAGCGCAACCAGCGCGTTCAAGATGTCGGTGCCGGCGCCGGCCGGCACTCCCGGTTCGCCCGGCAGCGGGTCGGCGAGCTTGCCCTTGAGCTCGAGCAACAACCGCTCGGCGGTTTTCTTTCCGATCCCCGGTACCTTGGTCAGCTGCGCACTGTCCTGGACCGCCACCGCCTGCGCCAGGTCGGCGACCGAAAGCCCCGACAGAAGCGCGAGCGCGGTGCGCGCGCCCACGCCCGAGATCCTGATCAGGCGGCGAAAGGCGGCACGCTCCTCGAGGCTGCCGAAGCCGTAAAGCACGTGCGCATCCTCGCGCACCGCAAGATGCGTGTGCAGTGTGACCGCTTCGCCGGTGGCAGGCAGGTTGTAGAACGTGCTCATCGGCACGTCGATCTCGTAGCCCACGCCGGCCACGTCGATCATCACTTGGGGCGGATGCTTGGCCACGAGCCGCCCGACGAGCCGGCCGATCATATGATCCTGCCTCCCTTGCGGCGCGTGCCGCGCAGGCCAAGCGCGCCGAGCCTGCCGCCGTGGGCGTGGCAGATCGCGCACGCGAGCGCGTCTGCCGCGTCGGGGCTCGGATCGCCGGGCAGATCGAGCAGCCGCCGGACCATGTGCTGCACCTGCGCCTTGCTGGCGTGGCCGTTGCCGACCACGGCCTGTTTGACCTGCAGCGCAGTGTACTCGGCCACCGCCAGCCCCGCGAGCACCGCGGCGCAGATTGCAGTGCCGCGCGCCTGGCCCAGCGCCAGCGTCGATCGCGGGTTGACGTTGACGAACACCTTCTCGACCGCGGCCACCTGGGGGGTGCTGGCGGCGATCACCTGCGCCACGCCGTCCAGGATGATCTTGAGCCGGCCGGCGAGCTCTCCAGTGCGGGTTTTCACGCATCCGCTCGTAACGTAGACGAGCTTCGCGCCGCGCAAATCGATGACGCCGAATCCCGTAACTTGCAGCCCGGGGTCGATGCCGAGGATGCGCACGCTCGCGCTCAGGCGTCTTCCAGCACGGCGGTGGTGTAGACGTCCTGCACGTCGTCCAAGCCCTCGAGCGCTTCGAGCAGCCTGCGCATGCGCGCCGCTTCGTGTCCAGCGAGCGCGATGTCGGTGGTCGGTTTCATGGTGATCTCGGCCAGCTCGGGCTTGCGCCCCGCCTGCTCGAGGCCCGCCTTTACGGCTGCGAACGCCCCCGGCGCGCACAGAACCTCGACCGAACCGTCGTCGTTGCTAAGCACGTCGTCCGCGCCTGCCTCGAGTGCCGCGTCCATCACCTCGTCTTCTTTCGTACCGGGGGCAAACACGAACTGTCCGCAATGGCGGAACATGTATGCCACCGAGCCGTCCGAGCCCAGGTTGCCGCCGTTCTTGGTGATCGCATGACGCACGTCGGCGACCGTGCGCGTGCGGTTGTCGGTCATGCAGTCGACTATGATTGCCGCCCCGCCGGGGCCATAGCCCTCGTAGCGGATCTCCTCGTACGCGACGCCTTCCAGCTCACCAGTGCCGCGCTGGATCGCGCGCTTGATGTTGTCGCCCGGCATATTGTTCTCGCGCGCAGTGTCCACCGCGAGCCTCAGGCGCGGATTGCTCCCCGGATCGCCGCCGCCGAGACGCGCCGCCACGGTGATCTCCTTGATCAGGCGGGTGAAGATTTTGCCCCGCTTGGCGTCCTGGCGCCCTTTGCGGTGCTGGATGTTCGCCCACTTGCTGTGACCAGCCATACGTTAGTTAGCGCGCCGGAGAAAAACGATTCATTCTACCGCCACGCCGACGCCCTCGCCGGCGCCGCCGGGCTGGAAGTGCGGCTCAACTGGCGCCAGGCGGCGCGCTGGTAATCTTCGGTGTTCTGCTGGTTTCGACTAAAAGGAGCTTGCGATGGATCTCGGAATCAAGGGCAAGACCGCGCTCGTGTGCGCGGCATCCAAGGGGCTGGGCAAGGGCTGCGCGATGTCGCTCGCGCGCGAGGGCGTGAGCCTGGTGATTACGGCGCGCGGCGGGGACGCGCTCGAGGCCACAGCCGCGGAGATCCGCAAGGCGACCGGTGCCAAGGTGACCGCGGTCGCCGGAGACATCACCACGCAGGAGGGCCGCGCTGCGGCGCTCAAGGCCTGCCCGCAGCCGGACATACTGGTCAACAACGCCGGTGGCCCGCCGCCGGGGGACTTCCGCAACTGGAGCCGCGACGACTGGATCAAGGCGCTCGACGGCAACATGCTGACCCCGATCGAGCTGATCAAGGCGGTGATCGACGGCATGATCGCGCGCAAGTACGGGCGCATCGTCAACATCACTTCCGGCGCGGTGAAGATGCCGATCCCCGAGCTCGGCATGTCGAACGGCGCGCGCGCCGGGCTTACAGGTTTCGTCGCCGGGCTGTCGCGCGCGGTCGCGCAGCACAACGTCACCATCAACAACCTGCTGCCGGGACCCTTCGACACCGAGCGGCTGCGCTCGAACATGGCGTTCAACGCCAAAAAGACCGGCAAGACGCCCGAAGAGCTCGCCAGGACGCGCATGGAGGCGAATCCCGCCAGGCGCTTCGGCACGGTGGAGGAGTTCGGCGACGCCTGCGCCTTCCTCTGCAGCGCGCATGCCGGCTACATCGTCGGCCAGAATCTGCTGCTCGACGGAGGCGCTTTCCCGGGGACGTTCTAGAGCAGTAAAATCGACAGTTCACCGTATCGGAGGACATATGAACGCTCCGTCCCGCGCTGGATTGCCGGCCCTCAACCTGAAAGACCCGAAACTTTTCCGCGAACAGTGCTACATCGACGGCGCCTGGGTCGCCGCCGACTCGAAAAAAACCTTCCCGGTCGACAACCCCGCCACCGGCGAGACGATCGGCAGCGTGCCCGACATGGGAGTGGCCGAGACCCGGCGCGCGATCGAGGCGGCCGACAAGGCCTGGCCCGCGTGGCGCGCCAGGACCGCCAAGGAACGCGCCGCGATCCTGCGCAAGTGGTTCGAGCTGATGATGGCGAACCAGGAAGATCTCGCGCTGATTCTCACCACCGAGCAGGGCAAGCCGCTCGCGGAGGCGAAAGGCGAGATCGCCTACGGCGCATCGTTCGTCGAATGGTTCGCCGAGGAAGGCAAGCGCGTCTACGGCGACGTCATCCCGCAGCACCATGCGGACAAGAGGATCCTGGTGCTGAAGCAGCCGATCGGCGTCGCGGCGATGATCACGCCGTGGAACTTCCCCAACGCGATGATCACCCGCAAGGCGGCGCCGGCGCTCGCGGCCGGCTGCACGGTGGTGATCAAGCCCGCCGAGCAGACTCCATTCTCCGCGCTCGCGATCGCCGAGCTCGCCGAGCGCGCAGGCATACCGAAGGGCGTTTTCAATCTGGTCACCGGCGACGCGCCGGCCATCGGCAAGGAGATGTGCGCCAACCCGACCGTGCGCAAGCTTTCGTTCACCGGCTCGACGGAGGTGGGGCGAATCCTGATGCGCCAGTCGGCCGACACGATCAAGAAGCTCTCGCTCGAGCTCGGCGGCAACGCGCCGTTCATCGTGTTCGACGACGCCGATCTCGACGCGGCGGTCGAAGGCGCGATCGCGAGCAAGTACCGCAACGCCGGCCAGACCTGTGTCTGCGCCAACCGCATCTACGTTCAGGACAAGGTCTATGACAGCTTCGCCGCAAAGCTGGCCGAGAAGGTCAAGCACTTCGCGGTCGGCGCGGGCACCGAGCCCGGCGTGGTGATCGGCCCCCTGATCGACCAGCAGGGGATGAAGAAAGTCGAGGAGCACGTCGCCGACGCGACCGCGAAAGGCGCCAAGGTGATCCTCGGCGGCAAGCCGCACAGCCGCGGCGGTCTGTTCTTCCAACCCACCATCCTGACCGGGGTGACGCAAGCGATGCGCGTCTCGAACGAGGAAACCTTCGGCCCGGTGGCGCCGCTTTACCGCTTCAGGACCGAGGAAGAGGCGATCGCGATGGCAAACGACACCGAATTCGGCCTCGCGGGCTACTTCTACAGCCGCGATATCGGCCGCATCTTCCGCGTCGCGGAGCGGATGGAAACCGGCATGGTGTGCGTCAACAGCGGAATCCTGTCGACCGAGGTCGCGCCATTCGGCGGTGTCAAGCAGTCCGGCCTTGGCCGCGAGGGCTCGAAGTACGGCATCGAGGAATACCTCGAGGTCAAATACCTGATGCTCGGGGGAATCTGAGAAACGAGTCCGCCTGCGCGCCCAGGCGCGCGCAGGCGGCCCGATACTCGTTCGCCAGGCGCTCAACGACCTCGGCCGCGGCGGGGACATCGCCGATGGCACCTACCCCCTGGCCGGCGCTCCAGATGTCGCGCCAGACCTTCTTCTCGACGCTTCCGCCGGAGCCGAAGTTCATCGTCTTCTTGTCCGCCAGCGGCAGGTTGTCCGGATCGAGCCCGGCGGCGGCCACGCTCGAGCGCAGGTAGTTGCCGTGCACGCCGGTGAACAGCGGCGTGTAGACGATATCGGCCGCCGCGGCGTCGATCAGCATGTTCTTGTACTCCGGCCGGGCATTCGCCTCGCGCGTGGCGATGAAGCGCGTGCCGATGTAGGCCAGGTCCGCGCCCGTGACCTGGGCCGCGAGCACCGCCTCGCCGGTGGCGATTGCGCCGGCGAGCAGGATCGTGCCGTCGAAGAAACGCCTCACTTCCTGCACCAGTGCGAACGGGCTGAGCATGCCGGCGTGGCCGCCGGCACCGGCACAGACCAGGATCAGGCCGTCGACCCCCGCCTGGATCGCCCTGCGCGCATGGCGCACGCTGATCACGTCGTGAAACACCAGCCCGCCCCAGCTATGCACCCGCGGCACGATCTCGTCCGGGGCGCGCAGCGAGGTGATAACGATGGGCACCCGGAACCGTTCGCATACCTCCATATCGTGCCCGAGCCGGTCGTTCGAGGCGTGCACGATCTGGTTGACCGCATAGGGCGCGGCGTGACCGTACGCCGCGAGCTCGGCAGTGATCCGCTCGAGCCAGATCGCAAGCTGCTCCCTGGGGCGTGCGTTCAGCGCCGGAAACGATCCCACGATTCCCGCCTTGCACTGCTCGATGACGAGCTCCGGGTTCGACACGATGAACATCGGCGAGCCGACCACCGGCAGGCGCAGACAGCCCTGCAGCAGCGCGGGAAGTGGCATGCGGATCCTCCGAAAAGTGCCGCGATTCTGGCTGCGCCGGAGTATCGCATGCGCTGCGCGCCGGTCCCGACTGCTAGAATGCCGCTCTTGCGTCGCCTCTCACCATGTCCCGCCTGATCCGCAATATCGCCATCATCGCTCACGTCGACCACGGCAAGACCACGCTGGTCGACAAGCTGCTGCATCAGGCGGGAGCATTCGCCGCGCACGAGCGCATCGCCGAGCGCGTGATGGATTCGAACGACATCGAGCGCGAGCGCGGGATAACGATCTTCGCCAAGAACTGCGCGGTGGATTACGCGGGCGTGCACATCAACATCGTCGATACGCCCGGGCATGCGGATTTCGGCGGCGAGGTCGAGCGCGTGCTAGGTATGGTCGACGGCGTACTGCTGCTGGTCGACGCGGTGGAAGGCCCCATGCCGCAGACGCGCTTCGTGACCCGAAAGGCGCTCGCGCTCGGCCTCAGGCCGATCGTGGTGGTAAACAAGCTCGACCGCGACGGTGCGCGTCCCGACTGGGTCGTCAACCACACCTTCGAGCTGTTCGACAAGCTGGGCGCGAGCGAGCAGCAGCTCGACTTCCCGGTCGTTTACGCCTCCGCACTGCAGGGCTGGGCGTCGCTCGACTCCATGCAACGCGGCCACGACATGCGGCCGCTGTTCAACACGATCCTGGAACGAGTTCCCGCGCCGATGGACGTGGATGCGGACGGCCCGCTGCAGCTCCAGATCTCGGCGTTGGACTATTCCAGTTACGTCGGGCGCATAGGCATCGGCCGCATTCGGCGTGGCCGGCTCAAGCCCGCGAGCGAAGTCATGGTGATGCTGCCCGGGCATGCGCCGCTACGCGCCAAAGTCGCCCAGGTGTTCGGCTTCAGCGGCCTCGAACGCATCCCGCTCGCCGCGGCAAGCGCCGGCGACATCGTGCAGTTTACCGGCGTGGGCGAGCTCGCCATCGGCTGCACCTTGTGCGATCCGGAGCATCCCGACGCGCTGCCGGCGCCGCGGGTCGACGAGCCGACGATCACCATGAACTTCCAGGTGAACTCCTCGCCTTTCGCGGGCACCGAGGGACGATTCATGACCAGCCGCCAGATCCGCGAGCGGCTGATGCGCGAACTCTTCACCAACGTTGCGCTGCGGGTCGAGGACACGAGCGACGCGGATGTGTTCCTGGTTTCGGGCCGCGGCGAGCTGCACCTGACCATCTTGGTCGAGAACATGCGGCGCGAAGGCTACGAGGTGGCGGTGGGCCGGCCGCGCGTAATCACGCGCACGCTGGACGGGGTACTGCAGGAACCCTACGAGCTGCTCACGCTCGACGTCGAGGAAACGCATCAGGGCCAGGTCATGGAAGCTCTGGCGGTACGGCGCGGCGAGCTGCTCGACATGGTGTCGGACGGGCGCGGACGCGTGCGCCTGGATTACCGCATTCCGGCGCGCGGGCTGATCGGATTCCAGGGCGAATTCATGAACCTCACGCGCGGCAACGGCATTGTGAGCCACGTGTTCGATGATTACGGACTCTGGAAGGGCGAGATGCCGGGACGGCGCAACGGCGCCATGGTGTCGCAGGATGACGGCGTGGCGGTCGGCTTCGCACTGTTCAACCTGCAGGAAAGAGGCAGGCTGTTTATCAGCCCGGGAGACAAGGTCTACGAGGGCATGGTGGTCGGGATCCACAGCCGCGACAGCGATCTGGTCGTAAACCCGATCAAGAATAAGAAGCTCACCAACGTGCGCGCCTCCGGCAAGGACGAGAACGTGCTGCTCACTCCGCCAGTGAAGCTGACACTGGAATTCGCGATCGAATTCATCGAGGACGACGAACTGGTCGAGGTCACGCCGAAGACGATCCGCATCCGCAAGCGGCACCTGACCGAGAATGAACGCAGGCGCGCCGTGCGCGCAGCCGCCGTCGCATAACCGGCCCTGCGTAGCCGGGTCGCGGCGTGAAGCGCTAGGCGATCTTCAGTCGCATTGGGCGCATGGCTGAGAACTCGAACCCGAGGCTGCGATAGAGCGCGTGAGCACGCTCGTTGTCGGGATCGGTAAGCAGCATGATGCGCAGCACGCCGTCCGCGCGCGCTTGTGCCGCAACGTGCTCGAGCAGAGCTCGGCCGATCCCCCGCCGGCGCCGGTCCGGCCGCACCACCAAGTCTTCCAGCCACGCCGCCTTGCCGCCTTCGGCCGTGCTCACGCTATAGAGCAGACTCACCATCGCGACCGGGTCGGCACCCTCGCGTGCGACGTAGATGCGACCAACCGATGCGTCCGAGACGACTGCACACAGCGCGCGACGCTGCTTTTCCTGGTCGGGGGCAAACTCAGCCTCCTGCGCGAGCAGCAGCCCGAGCAGCTCGGCCAGGCACCTAACGTCTTCGTCTCTGGCGAGGTCGATCGCAATCGACGCGCCGCTTTTCGATCCCATGCGCAATAGTGCCGCATCTCCTAGGCCAAGTCGCCGCAGCCCGACAGCGTTCACCGCAGATTATCAAAGAATGTGAGAAATAGGCCGTATGCCTTCGCGCCGCGGTTCGGTAGCGTAACTGCATGGACTCGCTCTACATCGGATCAACCGCCCGAATACCGCTGACGCTCGGTGCGGTTGTCCTGTCGGGGTGCCTCGCAGGGCTTGGCGCGCTGACCGGGTGGAGCCATCTCGCGCTCGACGATTCGAGGCCCGCCGCCACCGCAAAAACAGCCGATGAGTGCTACTACTGCGGGGTCGTCGAGCAGGTGCGCGAAATCGAGCGCATGGTGCCAAGCTACGGAGTCAGCACGGTCGCCGGCGGGCGGGACGAAATGATCGTCATGCTTCTCAGCGCACTGAGTGGCACGCCTGTCACATCCGGTCCGACGAAAATCTACGAAGTAAGCGTTCGAATGGACAACGGCTCGATTCGTGCCGTGAGAGGCAGCCATGTCCCCGACTGGAAACTCGGGGAACGTGTCAAGGTCGTCAAGGGCCGCGTCGAGCCGCTGTCGTAACTAGGAGCTCAAGGTTGCTCAAAACGACCGAAAAGCCGGCAGATTGGTCCTACCGCAAGTCGCTACCTGGAAGGGCTTAGGCGAGAAAGTGGCGGTGTTCATCACCCCCGTTACGCGCACCCGCACGAAGGTCGAGGTCGTGAACAAGCCCGTGCCGGCGCCGCTCAATTTCCAGCCGGACTGGCAACAAGCTCTGCTCGATCAGATCGACGTCGAGCTTCGAGTAAAGTAGTACGACGCTTCGCCCGTGCATCGAGCGCCAGCTGCCGCGCGCTCAAACGTTGAAGCGGAAGTGCATTACGTCGCCGTCCTTGACGACGTAATCCTTGCCCTCTATGCGCAGCTTGCCGGCCTCTTTCGCGCCCTGCTCGCC
>JBOIFB010000020.1:0-18884 GCA_050741415.1 Burkholderiales bacterium
CCTGCACGCGTGCGAGCCTCAGTTCGTCGGGGCAGTCGATCACCAGCACGCGGTCGACGCGCCGGCGATAGTCCGGCGATTCGATCAGCAGCGGCACCACATGCACTACATACGATCCCTTCGCCACGGCGATGCGCCGTTGCGACTCCTCGCGAATGAGCGGATGCAGCAGCGCTTCGAGCTGCTGTTTCGCAACCGGATCTGCGAACACCAGTTCGCGCATCTTGCGCCGGTCCATTCCTCCGTTCGCGCTGACGTAGGCGTCGCCAAACAGCCGACGTACTTCCGAAATCGCCGCCCCGCCGGCACAGGTAAGCTCGTGCGCGATTGCGTCGGTATCGACCACCGTCGCGCCGAGTCGGGTGAACTCGTCGGCCGCGGCGCTCTTGCCGCTGCCGATGCCGCCGGTGAGACCGATTACCAGCGGCATCAGCCGGCGAGCGGCAGCCAGCGTTGCGTGATCTCGGCGCTCCAGAACAGCGCGATCAGTCCGGCTGCCGCGAGGTAGGGCCCAAAGGGAATAGGGTGATCGCGACCGCGTTTGGTGAACAGCATGAGCGAGATCCCCGCCGCTGCCCCGACCACCGACGACAGCAAAATGACCAGCGGCAGCGCCTGCCAGCCGAGCCACGCGCCGATTGCCGCCAGCAGTTTGAAGTCGCCGAAACCCATACCCTCCTTACCGGTCGCGAGCTTGAAGGCCCAGTAGACGAACCACAGCGCGAGATATCCCGCGATCGCGCCGATCACCGCTGACCGCAACGGCGCGAAAGTCCCCCAGAGATTGAGCGCGAGGCCGCCCCAAAGCAAAGGCAGGGTGAGGTCGTCGGGGAGCAACTGCGTATCGAGGTCGATGAATGCCAGCGCGATCATTACCCAGCAGAACGCCATTGCACCAAGCGCTGCCAGCGAGAAGCCGTAGCGCCAAGTCGCGTAGGCGCCCGCCGCGCCCGCGGCAATTTCCACCAGCGGGTAGCGCGCGCTAATCGGCGCAGCGCAGGCCGAGCACTTCCCGCGCAGCATGAGCCAGCTGACGACAGGAATGTTCTCGAGCGCGGTAATGCCGTGCCTGCAGCTCGGACAGTGCGAGCGCGGCACCATCAGGTTAAAGCGCTCCTGGCTGGCGGCAGGAACCTGAGCTGCGCCCGCGGCGGCCCCGAGCTCGGCGCACTGAGCGCGCCACTCGCGCTCCATCATTTTCGGCAGACGATGGATGACGACGTTAAGGAACGATCCGATGCAAAGGCCGACGACAGCTGCGATCCATGGCGCGATTTGCGGCTGCACGAGCCCGCTCAGGGCATCCATCAATGTTGCCCGTGTGCTTCGGTCAGACGGCTTGCCCGATCTTGAAGATCGGCAAATACATCGCGATAACCATGCCGCCGATCAGCGTGCCAAGCACGACCATGATCATCGGCTCCATGAGCGAAGATAGCGCGTCGACCGAGTCATCGACTTCGGCTTCGTAGAAGTCGGCCACTTTGCCAAGCATTGCATCGAGCGAGCCCGTCTCCTCGCCGATCGAGCACATCTGGATCACCATGGACGGAAAGACGTTGGCGTTCTGCATTGCGACGGTAAGCGACGTGCCGGTCGAGACCTCGGACTGGATCTGCTTCGTCGCGGTTTGGTAGACGTGGTTGCCCGAGGCGCCACCGACCGAATCAAGCGCCTCGACCAGCGGCACGCCCGCGGCGAACATGGTTGCAAGCGTGCGGGTCCAGCGCGCGATGGTAGATTTTCGCACCAGCGACCCGAACAGCGGCAGCCGCAGCATCAGCCGATCCATGAAGATCTGCACCGGCAGCAAGCGCTTCCATGCGGCGAAGAATGCCCAAAGACTTCCGCCGATGACGCCGAAGATGAGGTACCAGTATTTGACGAAGGCGTCGGAGATTGCCATCACGACGAGCGTCGGCGCGGGGAGATCGGCGCCGAAGCTGGTAAACACCTGCTTGAACGCCGGAATGACGAAAATCATGATGATCGCGGTGATCAGGAAGGCAACCACGATGATCGCGACCGGGTAGAACAGCGCCGCCTTGATCTTCGACTTGATGCCGAGGATCTTCTCCTTATATGTGGCAAGGCGATCCAGCAGGCTCTCCAATATCCCGGCCTGCTCGCCCGCCTGGACCAGGTTGCAGAACAAGGCGTCGAAATAAAGCGGATACTTCCTGAACGCGGCGGCGAGGGATGATCCGGTCTCGACTTCGGTCTTGACGTTCATCAGCAGCTTCGACACCGCGGGGTTGCTTGCTCCCTTGCCGACAATGTCGAACGACTGCAGCAGCGGCACTCCGGCCTTCATCATTGTTGCGAGCTGACGGGTGAAAAGCGTGATGTCCTTGTCCTTCACCCTGCCGCCACGGCCCATGCTCTGCTTCTTCACCTTCTGCACCAGGATGCCCTGGCGGCGAAGCGTGGCGTTTACCATGGTCGCGCCGGTCGCGCGCATCTCGCCGCGCACGATCTTGCCGCTTTTATCCTTGCCTTCCCAATTGAATACGAACTCTTTGGGACCCTTCGCCGCCGCTAATGTCGCCATAAAAACTCCCTTAGAACCCTCGCCGCAGGTCTTGCGGCGTCATTCGTTGGTGCAGGCCATGATTTCTTCCAGCGAGGTCATGCCCTGACGGACCTTGCGCAAGCCCGATCCGCGCAGGTCCCGCACGCCATCGGCCCGCGCCCGCTCCGCGACATCGATCGCGTCGCCGCCCTTCATGATGAGGCGGCGCATATCCTCCGATAGCGGCATTACCTGATAGACGCCGATCCGGCCCTTGTAGCCCTGTCCGTTGCAAAGCTCGCATCCCACCGGCGCGTAAGTCTGCCAACCTCCCTCGAGGTCTTCCCCGGTGAATCCGGCCTCGCGCAGCGCCTCGACGGGAATGTCAGCCGGCCGCTTGCAAGAGCATAGCCTGCGGGCGAGCCTCTGCGCCGTGATCAGGTTCACGCTGGAGGCGATGTTGAACGGCGCCACGCCCATGTTGATCAGACGGACAAGGGTTGCTGGGGCGTCGTTCGTGTGCAGGCTTGCGAGCACGAGGTGCCCGGTCTGCGCCGCTTTGATCGCAATCTCTGCCGTCTCCAGGTCGCGTATCTCCCCGACCATGATCACGTCCGGATCCTGGCGCAGGAATGACCTCAGCGCGACGGCGAAACTGAGGCCCGCCTTGTCGTTGACGTTTACCTGGTTGATTCCCGGGAGGTTGATCTCGACCGGATCCTCGACGGTCGAGATATTGGTTTCGGGCCGATTGAGCAGGCCGAGGCAGGTATACAGCGATACGGTTTTGCCGCTCCCGGTCGGGCCGGTCACCAGCACCATGCCGTGGGGCCGGCCGATCGCCTCCAGCAGCGCTTGCTTCTGCTCGACCTCGTAGCCGAGGGCATCGATGCCGACCATGGACGCGGAGGGGTCGAGGATCCGCATGCAGATCTTTTCGCCGTACAGGGTCGGCAGTGTCGATACCCTAAAATCGACCGCACGGGACTTGGACACCGACAGCTTGAGGCGCCCGTCCTGGGGCGCGCGCTTCTCGGATATGTCGAGCCGCGCCAGCACCTTGATGCGCGCCGAGACCTTCTCCCGGATCGTGAGCGGCGGACTGGCGACCTCGCGCAGATCGCCGTCGACGCGAAAGCGGACGCGGTAGCTCTTTTCATAGGGCTCGAAGTGGATGTCGGAGGCGCCTGCGACGATGGCGTCAACCATCATCTTCTGGATGAACTTCACCACCGGCGCGTCATCGACGTCGGCGCTCGCGGCTTGCGTGTCGCTCGTGGCTTCCTCTTCGGTGAACTCGAAGTCGAAGTTGTCGTCGATATAAGCGTCGAGCGCCTGCTCCGCGTCCCTGAGCGCTGTCTCGATCAACAGCGTAAGTTTGTCGTCCTCTACCACAATCGGGTCGACCGTGAGGCCCGAATGGAATTTCACGTCGTGGATGACGTCTGTGCGGGTGGGGTCGGATACCGCCAGCGCGAGGTGCTTGCCGCGAACGTACAGCGGCACCACGCGCGAAGCCTGGATCATCTTGGCATCGATCGCGCCGCGCGGCAGGTAGCTATGGTCGTATGCGGCCAAATCGAGCAACGGGTAGCCGAAGGTCGAGGACGCGAATCGCGCCACGTCCGCCGGAAGCGACCGTCCACTCTTGATCAACTGCTCGACGAAGGTGACGCCGGTGCGACGCGCATCTCGCGCTAACGCCTCGGCTTCGGACTCTTCGAGCTGACCGTGCTGAACCAGCGCGCGCGCAAGCCCTGCCAGCCCGCTCGCGGGCGGTATCGACTGAGCTGTGGCCTGTGCACGGGCCATGATGTAAGGCTCCGCAGTTAGCGGTCGATAATGCACTGAGGGCACATTTTTGTAAAGCCTCAGGTTTACGCGCTAACGCGCTGACAAAACTGCGTTTTCCTTGGTCAAAACGGAGGTTTGAAAGACCTTGTCAGAGGCGCTTCAAACGGCTTCCTTCTGCGCCGCGGCCGCTTCCGGGGGACGGAAAATGCGCACCGCCTTCACCGAGCGTCCCTGCGAGTGAACGATCTCCATCGGCACTCCGGAAATCCTGATCGAGACGTCGGCCTCCGGTATGTCCTGCAGGTGCTCCAGGATCAGACCATTGAGTGTCTTGGGTCCGTCCGTCGGCAGACTTAGCCCCAGCGCCCGGTTGACCTCGCGCACCGGCATCGCGCCGTCGGCTGCCGCACTGCCGTCTTCGTCCCAGCGCAGCGCGGGCGCCGCGGAAGGAACCGTGGTGGTGAACTTGCCGATGATCTCCTCGATGATGTCGCCCAGCGTAACCAGCCCCATTAATTCGCCGTACTCGTCGACCACCAGCGCGATGTTCTCGCGCTTTTCCTGGAAGTATTGAAGTTGCGTGAAGACCGGCGTCGCCGCAGGCACGAAGTAGGGTTCGGCAACCAACTCCTCGAGCGTCGCCTTGTTGAATGCCCCCGCGTCCAGCGGGCCGAGCACTTTGCGCAGGTGCAGCACGCCTGCAACGTCGCCCTGGCTGGAGCGGAACACGGGCAAGCGGCGATGATAGGCGGTCGCCATCTGGCGCTTGATCGTTTCCATATCGTCGTTGAGCTTGACCGATTCGATGCGCGCGCGCGGAACCATGATGTCCTGCACGGTGATGCTGCCGAGGTCGAACAGGTTGAGCAGGATCGAAACGTGCTTCTTCGGCATGAAATGCGATGATTCGAGCACCAAGGTGCGGATCTCCGCGGTGGTGAGCTTCGGCATTTCCTCTGCACCCTCGCCGGGTACGCGTGCCAACCAGAGAAAGGGTCTGGCGAAGAGATTCACGAACCAGATCGCGGGTTGCATCAGCCTTTGGATCGGGCCGAGCACGTAGGCGAGCGGCAGGGCGATCCGCTCGGGGTAAGTGGCGCCGATGACTTTCGGCGTTATCTCCGAGAACACGATGATCAGAAACGAGATTGCGAGCGTGCTGACGGCGTACGCGGTCTTGTTGTCGCCCACCAGGCGCACTGCGACGATGCCCGCCAGCGTCGCGGCGGCGGCATTCGCGACGTTATTGCCGATCAGGATCGCGCCGAGCAGGCGGTCGGTTCGTTTGAGGAGCGCCGCCGCGCGCCTTGCGCCGCCGTGGCCTTGCGCCACGAGGTGTTTCAGGCGGTAGCGGTTGAGCGCCATCATGGTCGTCTCGGCGATCGAAAAGAACGCCGACAGCACCAGCAGCACGACCAGGACCGCCAGCTCCGCCGATAAGGGGATGTCTTCCACCGGGTGCCGCTAGGTTGCGCCGTGCCCCAGCACAACCTCGAGCACGAACCGACTGCCGACGTAGGCCAGCAGCAGCAGCACGAAGCCGGCGAGTGTCCAGCGCAGCGCGGTGCGACCGCGCCAGCCATAGAAGTGACGCCCCATCAGGAGCGCGGCGAAGGTGAGCCAGGACACCACCGCGAACACGGACTTGTGGTCGAACCGGATCGGGCGGCCAAACAGCGATTCGGAAAAGATGACCCCGGTCGCAAGCGTAAAAGTGAGCAGTGCGAACGCTGCACCGATAAGTCGGAACAGCAGCCGCTCGAGCGTCAGCAATGGCGGCAGCGAGGCGAAGGGGCCGCGCAACGGACCGAGCGGCTCACCGATCGCCATCGGCCCCTTGCGCGCTCCGTGCAGGCGGCGCTCCATGAGCGCCATCAGCAGCGCGTGCAGGATGGCGATGGTGAACAGGCTGTAGGCCAGCATCGCGAGCACAAGGTGAAGCTTGAATTCGAGCGAGGCCGCGTGCGTCGTGGCGTAGCCGGGAAATATGGCCGGCAGCGGAGCGGTGAGCGCTGCGAGCGCGAGCACCGGTGCCTGCATGCCTTCGAGATTGTAGAAGAAGCTTTCGGCCCAGTAGAACAGCACCGCCAGCCAGAGCATCGCCGACAGCGCGTGGGCGAAACCGAAACGCGGCTGGGCCGGCGCCACGACGTCGGCGTACAGCAGCCAGCCGTGCAGCGCAAGCGGTAGCAGCAGGGCCGCGCGTTCCCAAGCCCTCAGGCCGCCCGCCGGTTGGCCCGCGGGCGGGGCTGCCGCCGGCTTGGTCGACCAGCGCGTCCTCCAGAAGTGCAGCGCGAGCCCCGCGTACACGGCGCAGGTCAGCGCGTGCAGTAGAATGTACCGCATCATTTCAGTTTATCACCGCGTGCCGCATTGCCGCGGCGCCCCCCGTCACGGCGCAGGCATCGAATGCTCGATAATCTAACAACGCGGCTTGGGCGCATCGTCAAGACGCTGCGCGGCGAGGCCCGCCTCACTGAATCCAACATTCAGGACGCACTGCGCGAGGTTCGCGTCGCGTTGCTCGAGGCCGATTGCGCGGTGCCGGTGGTCAAGAACTTCATCGCGGCCGTGCGCGAGAAGGCGCTGGGCCAGGACGTAATCGGCAGCTTGACCCCGGGTCAGGCGCTGGTGGGCGTGGTGCATCGCGAGCTGACCCACTTGATGGGCGACGCCAACGTCGGGCTCGATCTGGCAGTGCAGCCGCCCGCGGTCATCTTGATGGCCGGCCTGCAGGGCTCCGGCAAGACCACGACCACGGGCAAGCTCGCCCGACTGCTGAGGGAACAGAAGAAGAAGGTCCTGGTCGTTTCCTGCGACGTGTACCGGCCGGCGGCGATCGACCAGCTCGAGGCGGTTGCGGCGCAGGCGGAGGCGGACTTTCTGAGAACATCGGCCGACGAGCCGCCGGTAGACATTGCGCGCCGGGCGCTCGAACACGCGAAGACCCACTACCACGATGTCCTGATCGTGGACACGGCGGGACGACTTGCAATCGACGAGGCGATGATGAAGGAGATCGCTGCGCTGCACGCCATCCTCGCTCCGGTGGAGACGCTGTTCGTGGTCGACGCGATGCAGGGGCAGGACGCGGTGAACGTCGCCAAGGCGTTCAACGACGCGCTGCCGCTGACCGGCGTGATTCTGACCAAACTGGACGGCGACGCGCGCGGCGGCGCGGCGGTGTCGGTACGCCAGGTGACCGGTCAGCCGGTGAAATTCGTCGGCGTGGGCGAGAAGCTCGCGGGGCTCGAGCCCTTCTACCCGGAGCGCATGGCGTCGCGGATTCTCGGCATGGGGGATATCGTTTCCCTGGTCGAAGAGGCGCGCAAGGGCGTCGACCTCGAGGAAGCCAAGCGTGTTGCCGATAAAATCAAGAAGGGCAAGGGCTTCGATCTGGAGGATTTCAAGGCGCAGATCCAGCAGATGAAGAAAATGGGAGGCTTGTCGACGCTGATGGACAAGCTGCCGGTGCAGCTTGCGGGACAAGTCAACCCCGCGCAACTGCAGGACGATGGCCAGATGCGCCGTATCGAGGGCATCATCAACTCGATGACGCCGAAGGAACGCGCCAAGCCCGAGCTTCTCAAAGCCTCGCGCAAGCGTCGAATCGCCACGGGTGCCGGGGTTTCGGTGCAGGAGGTGAATCGCCTTCTGAAGCAGTTCGAGCAAATGCAGAAGATGATGAAGATGATGAAGGGCGGCAACCTCGCGCGCATGATGCGTAGCATGAAAGGCGCGCTGCCCGGAATTCGGTAACAGCGGCGCGCCGGGCTTCACAAAACCCTGATTTTTACCGTATAATCCGCGCCTTTTCGCAGTTCGACGGGGATACCCAATGGTGGTGATTCGACTGGCGCGCGGCGGCGCCAACAAGCGGCCTTTTTACCACATGGTGGTGGCCGATTCGCGCCGGGCGCGGGATGGACGCTTCATCGAGCGCGTGGGGTTCTACGATCCCAAGGCGCCCGAGGGCCGGGAGGCCCTGCGCGTCAATGTAGAGCGCGTAAAGCACTGGCAGGGTAAAGGCGCGCAGCTTTCGCCTACGGTCGTGCGACTCGTGAAGCAGTTTGGCAAGAAAGCCGCCTGAGCAACTGATTGAGATGGGCCGTGTCGCCGGTCACTACGGCGTGCGCGGCTGGATACGGGTGGTGCCTTACAGCGCCGCGCCCAACGCCCTCGAGGCGCACGCGGCGTGGCGCATCGGGAACGCAGCTTTCAGGGTCGAGGAGACCCGGGTTCACTCCGGCAACTTGCTTGCCAAGCTCGAGGGAATCGAGTCGCGCGAGCAGGCGCTGGCACTGAAAGGCGGCAAAGTCGCGCTGCCGCGCGCGGTACTTGCGGAGCCGGAAGCAGGGCAGTACTACTGGGCCGATCTGGTGGGCCTCGAGGTGGTGAACGCGCAAGGTTCGGTGCTGGGTGTCGTGCTGGGGCTGTTCTCGAATGGCGCCCACGACGTGATGGAACTGGCGGGCGACAAGAGCACGCGCCTGGTGCCCTTCATTCCGGCAGTGGTAAGGAAAGTCGATCTCGAGGGCAGGCGAATCGAGGTGGAGTGGGGCGCGGAGTGGTGATGCGCTTCGACGTGGTGACGCTGTTCCCCGAGGCGCTGGTGGCAGTGACGCAGTCGGGCATCACGCGGCGCGCCAAGGAGCAGGGGCTGTGGCGGCTGGAGACGTGGAATCCGCGCGATTTCACCACGGACAATTACCGGACGGTCGATGACCGTCCGTACGGCGGAGGGCCGGGCATGGTGATGCTGGCCGAGCCGCTGGACAAGGCGCTCGACGCGGTGGCCGCGTCGCAGGGCGAGGCGAAGGGCAGGGTGATCTTCCTTTCGCCGCAGGGCAGGCGGCTCGAGCACCGCAGGGTGATCGAACTGTCGCAGGAGCGGGCGCTGACGTTGTTGTGCGGGCGCTACGAAGGTATCGACGAAAGGTTGCTCGCACGCCGCGTCGAGGAAGAGCTTTCGCTCGGGGACTTCGTCCTCTCGGGCGGCGAATTGGCGGCGATGGCATTGATCGACGCGGTGGTGAGGCAATTGCCGGGAGCGCTCGGCGACGAAGAATCGGCGGTGGAGGAGTCCTTTGCGTGCGGATTGCTCGATTGCCCGCAGTACACGCGACCCGAGACTTATGCGGGCGCAGGCGTGCCGGAGGTGCTGCTTTCGGGGCACCATGAGCAGATCCGGCGCTGGAGATTGAAGCAGGCGCTGGGACGGACCTGGCTTAGGAGGCCGGATTTGCTCGCGGCGCGAGAATTGAACGACGAGGAACGCAAGCTGCTGGACGAATTCCGGCAGGAGCAGATAAACGGAGCATAACGATGAATCTTATCCAGAAAATCGAGCAGGAAGAAATCGAGCGCCTCGGCAAGAACATCCCGGATTTCTCTCCCGGCGACACCGTGGTGGTAAACGTCAACGTGGTGGAAGGCGAGCGCAAGCGCGTGCAGGCGTTCGAAGGCGTGGTGATCGGCAAGCGCAACCGCGGCCTGAATTCCTCCTTCATCGTGCGCAAAATTTCCTCGGGTGAAGGCGTCGAGCGCACGTTCCAGAGCTACTCGCCGCTCATCGCCTCGATCGAGGTCAAGCGCAAGGGCGACGTGCGCCGCGCCAAGCTCTACTACCTGCGCGAGCGCTCCGGCAAGTCGGCGCGGATCCGCGAGAAGATCGCCGCCCGCGGCGCTGCGGAAGCGGAGTCGCAAGCGCAGGAGTAAGCGCGACGCCGGGTGCGCGGCCGAACGGGGCGCAAGGCCGCCCCGTTGCCGCTTCCGGCGGGCACTATAATCCGCACATGCGGCGCGAGATCACCACCATCAGCCCTACCCCCGAGATCGTCGCCGAGCTCAGGGCGGGGCACATGGTCATCCTGGTAGACGAAGAAGACCGCGAGAACGAGGGCGACCTCGTGGTCGCGGCCGAGCACGTCACCCCGGAAGCGATCAATTTCATGGCCAAGCATGCGCGCGGCCTGGTGTGCCTGACGCTGACCGAGAAGCGGTGCCGCCAGCTCGATCTGCCGCCGATGGTGCGCGATAACCGCTCGCCGATGGGGACCAACTTCACCGTTTCGATCGAGGCCGCGGACGGCGTGACGACGGGAATCTCCGCGCAAGACCGCGCGCGCACGGTGCGCGCTGCGGTGGCGCGCGACGCCAGGCCCGGGGACATCGTGCAGCCGGGCCATATCTTCCCGGTCGTCGCCCAGCCCGGCGGCGTGCTGGTCCGGGCGGGGCACACCGAGGCGGGATGCGATCTGGCGCAGCTTGCCGGACTTACGCCAGCCGCGGTGATCTGTGAAGTGATGAACGACGACGGCACCATGGCGCGCCTGCCGCAGCTGATCGAGTTCGCCACGGCGCACAAGCTCAAGATCGGCACCATCGCCGACCTGATCGAGTACCGGGGAGCGAACGAATCGCTAGTGCGACGCTCCATCGAGCGCAAGATTGACACTGCGTGGGGGAGCTTTCGCCTGGTGGCCTATCGCGACGTTCCGACCGGTGGCACCCACCTCGCGTTGCTGCGCGGCGAAATCCGCGCGGATTCGGACGCGCTGGTGCGCGTGCACGAGCCCCTTTCCATCATGGACCTGCTCGATTCCGGCCCGGGCATGCACTCGTGGAGCATCCCCGAGGCGCTCGCGGCGATTGCCGCATCGGGGACGGGGGTCATGGTGCTGCTCAATTGCGCGCAGTCCGACGACGCGCTCGAAGAGCGCATGGGCGAGGCGCGGCCCGAAGAGAAGGCCCCGCGCCGCGACCTGCGCAGCACCGACCTGCGCACCTACGGCATCGGGGCGCAGATCCTGCGCGATCTAGGCGTCGGCAAGATGCGCCTGATGGCGGCGCCGCGCAAGATGCCGAGCATGGCGGGATTCGGGCTCGAGGTCACGGGCTACGCCGACTTGCCCCGGCACGGGGGCTGAGCCATGGCCGAACCGCTTAGCGGCGCGGGCCTGCGCATCGGCCTGGTTTCGAGCCGCTTCAACCAGAACATCGTTGCGCAACTGCTCGCGCAAGCGGAAGCCGAGCTCACCGCGCTCGGCGTACGCCCGGAGGACGTCATGCGCACCAGTGTCGCCGGCGCGCTCGAGATCCCGCTCGCGCTGCAGTGGATGGCGCAGTCGGGCCGCTTCGATGCGCTGGTTGCGGTCGGCGCGGTGGTGCGCGGTGATACCTACCACTTCGAGGTGGTTGCAAACGAGTCTGCGCGCGGCGTGATGGACGTCGCGCTCGAGTTCGGCATTCCGGTGGCGAACGGTATCCTGACCACCGACGACGAAGCGCAGGCGCTGGTGCGCGCCGACAAGGGGGCCGAGGCCGTGCGCGTCGCGGTGGAGATGGCGCGGCTGCGGGGCGAGTTCACGGAGCGCTGGCGATGAGGGCCTACCGGCACCGCGCGCGCGAGATTGCCCTGCAGGCGATCTATACCTGGCAGCTCGCCGGCGGAAGCGCACGCGAAATCCTCGAGCAGGCCAAGTCGCTCGAGGGCTACGATCGCTGCGATCAGGCGCTTGCCGAGGCGCTAGTCGGCGGCGTACTCAGCCGCGCGGCGGAGCTCGAGGCGCTGTTGCTGCCCTGCGTCACTGGGCGTTCTTTCGGCCAGCTCTCGCCGGTGGAGCGCGCGATCCTCTACATCGGTGCGCTCGAGCTGGCGGCGCATCCCGAAACGCCGTTCAAGGTGGTGGTGAACGAGGCGATCGAGCTCGGCAAGAGCTTCGGTGGTGCAGAGGGATATCGCTTCGTCAACGGCGTGCTCGAGAACCTCGCCGCCCGGCTGCGCCCGACAGAGGTCGCGCGGGCGCGACAGACGGCCTGAGAATTCGCGCGGCTTCGGTGCCGGGTGCGCGAGCGGCGATACACTGGCGGGCGATGCTTTCCGAATTCGAACTGATCCGGCGCTATTTCGACCGTCCCGCGCGCGGCGCGCTGCTCGGGATTGGCGACGACGCCGCGCTGGTGAAGGCGGGACCCGGCATGGCAATCGCGGTTTCCACCGACATGCTGCTCGAAGGGCGCCACTTCTCCGTCGGGGCCGAGCCAGGCGCGCTCGGCCACAAGGCGCTTGCGGTGAACCTTTCCGACATGGCTGCGATGGGCGCGACGCCGCGCTGGGCGACGCTTGCGCTCGCGCTGCCGCGAGCCGACGAAGTCTGGCTGGCAGCGTTCAGCGCGGGGCTGCATGCGCTCGCCGATCGCTACGAGATCGATCTGATCGGTGGCGACACCACGCGTGGAAGTCTGGCAATGGTGATCACTATTCTGGGCGAGGTTCCCGAGGGGTGCGCGCTGCTGCGCTCCGGAGCGCGGGAAGCGGACGAGATCTGGGTTTCCGGCGAGCTTGGCGGCGCGGCGCTCGCGCTCGCCCATCTGCAGGAGCGCGTGCAGCTGACGGCGCAGGACGCAGCGCAAGCCGCCGCGCGCCTGCATACGCCCGAGCCCCGAGTCGCGCTCGGCCAGAGGCTGCGCGGCATCGCCAGCAGCGCGATCGACCTGTCCGACGGCTTCGCCGGCGACTTGCAGCACGTGCTCGAGAGCTCCTCGGTCGCCGCCCAGGTGCGCTATGCGAGCCTGCCGCGGTTTGCGGCGTTCGCCCGCCTCGCCGATCCGCACCTCGAGGCAGATTGCGTGCTCTCGGGAGGAGACGACTACGAGCTGCTGTTTACTGCTGCGCCCGCGCGCCGCGCCGAGCTGGAAGCGCTCGGCGTGACGCTGGACGTCGTGCTCACTCGCGTGGGCTCCATCCGGGCCGGCGCGCCGAAGCTCGAACTGCTTGACGCCGCCAGCCGCCCCATGCCCCAGGCTGCCGGCTTCGACCACTTCCGCGCATGATGAACTTCCGTCCCCGCGCGGAATTCGTGATCGCGCATCCGGCGCACTTCCTTGCGTTCGGTTTCGGCGTCGGCCTGGCGCGCTTCGCGCCCGGGACGTTCGGCACGCTGCTTGCGTTTCCCCTCTGGTGGCTGCTTGGCGATGCCTACCCGGCGCCCGCGTTCTGGGTTCTGGTCGCGTTCTTCTTCGCCGCCGGGGTCTGGGCCTGCTCGATCACCGGTCGGCACCTCGGGATTGCCGATCATGGCGCGATGGTGTGGGACGAGGTGGTAGCGATGCTCGCCGTGCTGGCGGTCATCCCGCAAGAACTCGGCTGGCAGGTCGCGGCGTTCTTCGTCTTTCGCGCCTTCGACGTAGTCAAGCCGCCGCCGATCCGCTATTTCGAGCGCCGCTTCAAGGGTGGATTCGGCGTCATGTTCGACGACGTGCTCGCGGCGGGCTACACGCTCGTCGTGCTCGCGATCGGGCACAGGCTGCTGGCGTGATGTCGGCCGACCCGCTGCACACGCTGGGAGCGCTTGCCGGGCGCCGGCTCAAGGAGCGCGGCGAGCGCCTGGCAAGCGCCGAATCGTGCACCGGCGGCTGGGTGGCGCAGGTCGTGACCTCGGTGGCGGGCAGCTCGGAGTGGTTCGAACGCGGTTTCGTCACCTATTCCAACGAGGCCAAGCAGGAGCTGATCGGAGTGCGCGCCGAGACGCTCGCGCGCCACGGCGCGGTGAGCGAGGAGACCGCGCGCGAAATGGCGCTCGGCGCCCTCGCCGCGAGCCATGGCACGCTCGCGCTGGCGGTGACCGGCGTGGCCGGGCCGAGCGGCGGCACCCCCGCCAAGCCGGTCGGGATGGTGTGCTTCGCCTGGGCCGATCGCGGCGGCGAGGTACGCAGCGAAACGCGCCACTTCACCGGCAACCGGGAGAAGGTGCGCCGCCAGTCGGTGCTGCGCGCGCTGCAGGGCGTGGTGGAATGGCTTGACGCGGGCGTGGGTCGGGTCTAAAACTTCGCTGGTACGGCCCCCAATCGAGGCCCATGGCCACCGTCCGACCCGCAGCCGTCGCAGGGGCTTTCTACCCGGGCGATCCGCAGGTGCTTGCCGCGCAACTCGGCGAGCTGCTGACCTTGCCTGCGCCGGGCGGCGACGCTGGCGAAACCCCCAAAGCGGTCATCGTTCCGCACGCCGGCTACATCTATTCCGGAGCGATCGCCGCGCGCGCCTACGAGTCCCTGGCCAGCGCACGCGAAAGCGTGACCCGGGCGGTGCTGCTCGGCCCGGTGCATCGGGTTCCGGTGAGGGGCCTCGCGCTGCCCGGGGTCGACGCGTTCGATACCCCCCTTGGCCGCGTGCCGCTGGACGCCGACGCAGTGCGCGCGCTGGCCGACCTGCCCCAGGTGGTGACCAGCCCCGCCGCGCACGCGCTCGAGCACTCGCTCGAAGTGCAGCTGCCTTTCCTGCAGAAGGTGCTGGGAAGCTTCTCGCTCGTTCCGCTTGCGGTTGGCGATGCGAGCGTCGCCGAGGTGGCCGAAGTCATCGAGCGGCTTTGGGGCGGACGTGAAACGGTGTTCATCCTGAGCACCGACCTGTCGCACTACCACAGCTACCAGTCGGCCCAGCGCATCGACGGGGAGACGCTGGCGCGCATCGCCTCGCTTGCCTGCGATCTGAACCACGAGCAGGCCTGCGGCGCGACACCGCTCAACGGCCTGCTGCGCGTTGCGCGCGACAAGGGTCTGGCGATCCGGCTGCTTGCGGCGTGCAATTCCGGCGACACCGCGGGCGACCGCGCGCGGGTGGTTGGCTACTCGTCGTTCGCGCTCTACGAGTCAGGCAGTGTCCCGTCGCGCGACGAGCAGGGGCGCACGCTGCTCGGGATCGCGCGCGGCGCGATCGGCCGCCGGCTCAGCCAGGCGGAGGCGCCGCGACTCGATCATCCCGCCTGGCTGGCACCGCCGGGGGCCAGCTTCGTCACGCTTACGAAGGACGGCGCGTTGCGCGGCTGCATCGGCAGCCTGCAGGCGCACCGGCCGCTCGGCCAGGACGTGGCGGCGAACGCCGAGAACGCGGCCTTCCGCGACCCTCGCTTTGCTCCCCTTACGCTGCCGGAGTGGCCGCGTGTGGCGACCGAGGTGTCGCTGCTTTCGACTCCGGAGAGCGCCGAATTCGGCGACGAGATCGACCTGCTCGGGCGGCTGCGGCCCGGCGTGGACGGCGTGATCCTCGAGCACGGCGGCCGGCGCGGCACTTTCCTGCCGCAAGTATGGGACAGTCTGCCGGACCCGCGCCGCTTCCTGCAGGAGCTTCGGCGCAAGGCGGGCCTGGCACCGGACACGCCGCTCGTGCAGTGCAAGGTCTGGCGCTACCAGGTCGTGAAGTGGCGCGACGACGACTTCGCCGACTAGCATGATTCCCGAATCCGGCCATCCCGGGCGCTGGTGGCACGCGCTCGACGACGGGCGCATCCAGTGCGACCTGTGCCCGCGCGACTGCAAGCTGCACGAAGGCCAGCGCGGCGCCTGCTTCGTGCGCAAGATGCACGGCGGCAAGATGGTGCTTACCACCTACGGCCGCTCGTCCGGCTTCTGCATCGATCCGATCGAGAAGAAGCCGCTCAACCAGTTCTACCCTGGATCGAGCGTGCTGTCGTTCGGCACCGCGGGCTGCAATCTGGCGTGCAAGTTCTGCCAGAACTGGGACATCTCGAAGTCGCGCGAGATGGATACCCTGATGGACCAGGCCACGCCGCACATGATCGCCGATTCCGCGCTGCGTCTGGGCTGCAGGAGCGTCGCTTTCACCTACAACGACCCGGTGATCTTCGCCGAATACGCGCTCGACGTGGCGGACGCCTGCCATGCGCAGGGCGTGCAGACCGTGGCGGTGACCGCGGGCTACATCCATCCCGAGCCGAGACGCGAGTTCTACTCGAGGATGGACGCGGCGAACGTCGATCTGAAGGCCTTCACCGAGGACTTCTACTACAGGCTCACCGGCGCGCACCTGCAGCCGGTGCTCGATACGCTTGTCTACCTGATCAAGGAAACCGCCGTCTGGACCGAAATCACGACGCTGCTGATCCCGGGCAAGAATGACTCCGAGCCCGAGATCGAGGCTGAGTGCAGGTGGATCGCGCAAAACCTGGGGCGCGACGTGCCGCTGCACTTTACGGCCTTTCACCCGGACTGGAAGATGCGCGACGTGCCGCCGACGCCGCCGGCCACGCTCAGGCGCGCGCGCGAAACGGCGCTGCGCGCCGGAATGCGCTACGTGTACACTGGAAACGTCCACGACGAAGAGGGCGGCGCAACCTGCTGCCCCGCGTGCGGGGAAGCGGTGATCGTGCGCAACTGGTACGACATCCGTGCCTACCACCTGACGGACGAGGGCGCATGCGGGTTCTGTGGCCATCTGCTTGCCGGCCGCTACGGAAAGTTCGGCCGACCCTTCGGCGCGAGGCGCATCCCGGTAAGGCTCGCGCTGGGCGCCTGAGCAGGTGAGCTTCGCGCCGGGGCGCGGCGGCTGGCTCGCTCTTCTGTGCGCGAGCCGCATGCTGGCGGCGAGCTGGTTCGTCGCCTACTCCGCGGTCCTCCCGCTCACGCAGCAGGCCTGGGGTCTGTCGGGGCGCGAGGCGGGTCTGATCCAGTCGGCATTCCATCTCGGCTTTCTGATCTCGCTGTTCGTGGTCGGCTTCATCGCGGACCACTACGGTGCCCGGCGCGCCTACCTCATGACCGGCGTGGCGGCGTGGGTCGCGCCGATCCTGTTTGTCGCCTTCGCGCACGGATTCTGGTCGGCCTACTGGCTGCACTTGCTCACCGGGTTGTGCCAGGGCGGGACCTATACCCCGGTGCTCGGGCTGGTGAACGAGCACGTCGCGCGCGACCGGCGCGGGCGCGCGATGGGTTTCGTCATCGGCGCCTCCAGCGCCGGCTATGCCCTGTGCCTGGGGTTGTCGAGCCTGGTACTCGGCTTCGCCGGCTGGCGCAGCGCGATCGGCGCGGTCGCAGTGCTGCCGCTGCTGGCCTGGTTCATGGCGCTCATCGCCACGCGCTCGACGCCGAACGTGGTTCATCCGCGCCCGGCGGGCGAGCGAGCGCTGGCGGCGTTGCCTGCAGTGCTCGCCAACCGGCGCGGCATGCTGTCGATTCTGGGATACACCTGCCACAACTGGGAGCTGCTCGGGCTTTGGGCCTGGCTGCCGGCTTTTCTCACCGCGGCGCTCACCGCAGGCGGCGAGGGCGCCCATGCCGCCGCCACCGCGGCGCTCGCGCTGGCCGCGGTGACCTACGTGGCGAACATCGGCGGCAGCATTCTCGGGGGCACCATGGCCGATCGCTGGGGACGCACCGAGACGATCCTGCTCTGGTCGTGCGTGAGCCTCGTGCTTTCGTTCTCGATCGGCTGGCTGATCAATGCGCCCGCCGCGCTGCTGGTGCTGCTCGCCTGCGCCTACAACTTCTCGGCCATCGCCGATTCCTCGACCCATTCGACGCTGCTGGCCGAGAGCGTTCCCCCGCATCAGGTCGGGGTCGCATTCTCGGTCCGCTCGGCGATCGGCTTCGGCGCGGGCGTGGTCAGCCCGGTGGTGTTCGGCTGGGCGCTCGACCTCGCCGGCGGCGCCAGGGAGGTCGCCGATCCGCATGCCTGGGGCATCGCCTGGGCGACGCTGGGGATCGGCGCTGCGCTCGGCCCGCTCGCGACCTGGAAGCTTCAGCGCGCCCGCTAGCCGAGGCGCAGATCCGAGGATCGTCCGGGCAGCAGCCGGCTAAGGTTTTCGCGCCCGCACGCCGTGGGAATCAGCGCGCGCGAACCCGCCTGGCGCGAAAGCCATTTGCGTGCAATGAAGTAATCGAGCAGCGCGACGGCGAGGCCGCCGGCGAGATGATCGCGACGCTCGGACCAGTCGAGACAGAGGTAGGCGAGGCGCCGTGCCGGGCGCGCGAGCATCGTGTCGTCGACCCCGACAGTCCTTAGCCAGCAGTGTCCCGCCTCGGTGAGCAGGTATTCGCCCTGGTTTGTCTCGAGGAGCTTGCGCTCAACGAGCGTATCGTGCAACGCGACGCCAAGCTGCCCGGCGAGGTGGCCATAGCAACTGCGCGCAAGCCGCAATGGACGATATGAACCGCGCGACCACTTACCAGTCGCGTGGCCACGTTCAGCGACCAGGGCAAGCGCCTCGAGCGCGTGCGCCACGTCCGCATCGGCGAGACGGAAGTAGCGATGCCGGCCCTGCGCCCGCACCGCGATAAGCTCGGCGTCGATTAGCTGCTTGAGATGTCCGCTCGCGGTCTGCGGGGTGACGCCCGCGGCGCGCGCGACCTCGCCCTGCGTCAGGTGCTCGCCGGCGAGCAGCGCAGCCAGCATGCGGGCGCGCGTCGGGTCGCCGATCATGGCACCGATTCGAGCGAACCGCGGCTCAGGCGAAGCGGTCATGGATTCGGGAACTCCTCGTTTACGCGCGAGCCTCAATCCTTTGCCAGCAGGTGCATCAACGCGCAGGTGTCCCAGCGCTTGCCGCCGCGCGCCTGGACCTGGGCGTAAAACTGGTCGATCAGCGCAGTCGCGGGCAGCCGCGCGCCGTTCTTGCCCGCTTCCTCGAGGCAGATGCCGAGGTCCTTCCTCATCCAGTCGACGGCGAAGCCGAAGCCGTCGAATTTGACCTCGTTCATCGCCTTCCAGCGGTTCTCCATCTGCCAGGACTGCGCTGCGCCCTTGGAGATCACGCCGATCACCTTCTCGATGTCGAGCCCGGCG
>JBOIFB010000021.1:0-18825 GCA_050741415.1 Burkholderiales bacterium
CGCAAGCATCGTCGCCGAGTACGTCGAGTTCGCGGGACACACCTATTCGACCGTCGGCATCGGTGCCATGATCGCGCAGGCGACCGCGCACGGCGATTTCGCGCGGCTGCTCGCCGCCACGCTCGCCATGGTGCTGGCGGTAGTGCTCATCAACCGCCTGTTCTGGCTTCCGCTCTATCGCCTCGCCGAGGCACGCTACCGGATGGAATAGCCGTGGAAACCGCCCCCGCACCGAACCCTGAACCCCTGCTTCAGCTCAGCGGCGTCGGCAAGGCCTACGGCAAGGCGCCGCGGCCCTTCTACGCCCTGCGCGGCATCGACCTGTCGATCGCCGAGGGCGAGTTCGTCTGCATCGTCGGCCCGTCGGGCTGCGGCAAGTCCACGCTGCTGCGGATCATCGTCGGCCTCACGCCTCCGACGGACGGGGAAGTGCGCTACCGGGACGAACCGCTCGTCGGCGTCAATCCTCACGCGACGATCGTGTTTCAAACCTTCGCCCTCTTCCCGTGGCTGACGGTGCAGGAAAACGTCGAAGTCGCCCTCAAGGCACGCGGCGTGGGGCCGCGCGAGCGCAGCGTGCGCGCCGAGCAGCTGGTCGAGCTGGTCGGTCTTTCGGGGTTCGAATCGGCTTATCCGCGCGAGCTCTCCGGCGGCATGCGCCAGAAGGTAGGGTTCGCGCGCGCGATGGCGGTGGAGCCGGAATTGCTCTGCCTGGACGAGCCTTTTTCCGCTCTCGACGTGCTCTCCGCCGAAGCGCTTCGGGGCGAACTGATGGAACTGTGGCAAACGCGCGCGATGTCGACCCGAGCCGTCCTGATGGTGACGCACAACATCGAGGAAGCGGTCGAACTGGCCGACCGCATCGTCGTGATGGCCAAAGATCCGGGGCGGATCCTGACCAGGATGAGCGTCGGTCTTCGCCATCCGCGCAATCGCAAGGACGTCGCGTTCCAGGCCGTGGTCGATCGCGTCTACGCCGCGGTGACCGGCCGCACGGCGCCCGAGGCCGAGCTGATCGGAATCGTGCCCGGCGCGCCGGGCGCAACAAGGCGCCTGCCGCGCGCGCGCCTGGAGGCGCTGGCCGGCCTGCTCGAAAAGGTCGCCTCGGAGGAAGGCCGCAGCGACCTGCCGCGGCTCGCCCAGGCGCTGGGGCCGCAGGCCGACGGGCTGCTGCCGCTGGTCGAGGCCGCCGAGCGCCTCGGCTTCGCCCGCGTCGAGCACGGAGATCTCATCGTGCTGCCGGCCGGTCATGCCTATGCCGAGGCGACCATCCCGGTGCGCAAGGAGCTGATCTCGGGTCGCGCGCTGCGGGTGCCGCTGGTGCGCTGGATCTACGAGACCCTGCAGCGCGACGACAACCAGCGCGTCGACCGCGACTATTTCGTCGAGGCGCTGCGGGGCGAGTTCGGCGACATGGCCGAGTCGCAGGTCGACATCGCCGTCGAGTGGGGACGCTATTCGGAGCTGTTCGGGTACGACAAGGGCAGCGACGAGCTCTCGTTGGAGGATTGAGACGCGCCGCGCAAGCGCGGCATCATGAAGCGGTTCGACTTATGCGACGCAATCAAACCAGCCCGATCACGAGCACGAATATCAAGGCAATCAGGAGATAGGCCGCGTAGGCGTTGATCCGGCCGTGGTGCATTTCGGCCATGCGGTGCGCCAGTCCGATCGCGGCATCCTTGGCAGGCCGCAGCGCGATGCGATCCGCGATGGGCACGGTCAGGCGCTCGCGCCGGATCGCATTGCGGAAGTGCTCGGCGACCGTCTCGCGCGTGTCCTCCACCGTCGTGGGGCGGAAGATCGCGTCGAAGATCACCCGCACCGGATTGGAAAAGCCCGTCGCCGTGTAGGTCATCTCCGGCAGCAGCCGCCTCAGGCCCCCGTCCCAGCGCTCGCCGCGCGCCAGGCGCCGGGTGCGCGTCAGCCACAGCCGCACGATCACGTACGTCACCAGCAGCAGCAAAGCGAGCACAACCAGCATGTACGAGGTGGACATCGCGAACACGACCGGGTTCGCTTCCCCGCCGCGGTGCAGCACCACCAGCCCGGGTCCCGGCAGCACGCCCTGCCCGACTCGCGCGCCCAGGTCGTGAAACTCCGCCACGAACGCAGGCGGCAGCGTGCCGTGCGCCGGGCTCGAAGCGAAAAACGGCGGCACCAGCGGCTGCGAGGCGGCCACTCCGGCCACCTGCGCCGAGGCCGGGTCGAGCAGCCCGATCACGTACGTCGGCAGCACGCCGAACGCGAGGCAAAGAACGGCGAGGATAGTCATCGCGGCGAGCGCGGCGGGACCCGCTTCGGTCACTCGCCGCCCCTCCTCCAGCCGCCGCATTCCGAGGAAGCTCATCGCGAACACCTTCACGAAGCAGGTCACCGCAAGCGCGGCCGTCAGGGCAAGGGCGGCGCCGGACAGCGCGAACACGATCTTCGCGCCGATCGAGGAGAGCTCCGCGGCGCGCAGCATGGTCTGCAGCGTGAGCCATTCGCTGACGAAGCCGTTGAACGGCGGCAGCCCGGCAATCGACAGCGCCCCTACCAGGAACCCGGCAGCGGCGAGCGGCATGACCTTGATGAGACCGCCCAGCCGGTCCATGTCGCGCGTGCCTGCCTGCGTTTCGACCGCGCCGACGCCGACAAACAGCAGCGTCTTGTAGAGCGAATGGTTGAGGAGATGGTACAGGCTCGCCACGAACGCGATCGCGGCGAGCGCCGCGTGACCTTCGGCGTGAAAGACCATCCCGGCGCCTGTGCCGGCGATCACGATGCCGACGTTCTCAATCGAGCTGTGCGCGAGCATCGCCTTCAGGTCGTTGTCGATGGTGGCGTAGAGGATGCCGATCAGCGCGGATGCGGCGCCGACGATCAGCGCGACCAGGCCGGGGCCCGCTTGGGTCGTCGGCAGCAGGTCGGCGTTGACGCGCAGGATTCCGTACAGTCCGAGATTGAGCGTCGCCCCGGCGAGCACCGGCGCGAAGGCGCGCGGCGCGGCGGTATAGGCGCGCTGCAGCCAGGAGTTGACCGGAACCAGACCGGCCTTCACGCCGAAGCCGAAGAAGGTCAAGAGGAACACGCTCCAGCGTGCGCCTTCGCCCAGACTCCCCGTCGCCGACCTGAGTCCGTCGAATTCCATCGACCCTGCGCCGAGCGCGAGCAGCAGGAAGCCGAGCGCCGCCGCGAGCGTACCGGCTTCGCCCATCGCGAGCAGGAGAAATCCCGAACTGACCTGGGCGCCGTTTTCCCGGTGTCGTCCGCTGACCACCAGGAGATAGCACAGGATCGACATGACTTCCCACGCGAGCAGGAACAGCAGCGCGTCTCCCGCGATCAGGATCAGGACGATCGACGCGTAGAGCGCGAGCAGCATCACCGTGAACGTGCGCTCGCAGCCGCGCAGCGACTCGCCGCGCAGTTCTCCGGCTGCGTAGATCGAGGCCGGGAGCAGGACCAGCCCCGTCACCAGCACGAACAGGGCCGAAAGCGGATCGAGCCGCAGGGTGAGCATCGCCAGCCCGGGCACCGGCCACAGGCTATGGACGAAGCCCTTCCCCGTAAGGAGCGCCGCAGCGCCCGCGGCCGCAGCCGCCAGCGCCGCGAGGCCGCCCAGCCAGCCCAGCACGTCTGCCTGGCGCGCCGGCGGCAGCGCGAGCGAGAGCAGGATTCCGAGGCCGCAGGCCGCGAAGTACGCGACGATCAGGTCGAACACGGCTCTCATCCTCCCGGTGCGGAAACGAGCGCTGCGGGTGGCTTGCGCCCTACGGCAACGAGCAAGCCGTGCAGGATCGCGAGCGGCGGCGGCGGATTGCCCGGCACTTCCACGTCCACCGGCAGCAGCGTGCTCACGCCCCTGGCGCAGACGAAGCTGTCGGCAAACACACCCCCGGAGAGTGCGCAGGCGCCGACGGCGAGCACGCGCTTGGGGGTCGGCATCGCGTCGTAGATCTTCCGCAACGCGACGCGCATGTGATCGGTGACCGGGCCGACGACCAGCAGCACGTCCGCGTGGCGCGGCGTCGGCGTGATGAAGAAGCCGAGCCGGTGCATGTTGTAGTATGGATTGTTGAGCTGCCGGACCTCGTTGAGGCACGCACCGCAGTCGCCCGCATCGACCACCAGCACGTGAATCGAGCGCCGGAACGGCGCGGCGAAACTCCCCTGCGAAGAGAGATTGCCGCTCGAACCTGCCCACTCGTAGCCCGGCTCCCACTCCAGCGGCCGCGGCACCCCGCGGGCGCAGCGATAGCAGTGAATGCAGCGGCGATAGTCCACCGAGACGCTTCCGTTCGCTTGCTCGAGCGCACCGGTCGGGCAGCGCTCGACGAGCGCCGCAGCTTCGGCTCCGCGCTCGGCGCCCAGGGGCAGGCCCGGCGTCACGCCGGCGGCGCGCTCCTCGGCGCGCGGGTACGCGCTGGTCTTGATCCCGGTGCGAATACCGCTAACGATCCACTTCATGCGAGCTCCGACTCATGCGTCATCGATCGTTCTCGGCCACCGACAGGTCGAAAGTCGAGAGAATGATGGAAAAGTCCTGGAACGCGAACTTCTCCGCGGCCAGGTGAAAACTGTGCCAGTTGGTGAAGGACGGGGTGACGATGCGGTAGCGCGCGATGCGGGCGCTCTCGTCGAGGCGGATCCAGTGGAGCGTCGCGCCGCGCGGCGCCTCGGTCCAGCCGAGCGCGGCCGCGGGCCGCGGGCTCACCGCGGCGCGCACGCCGCCTTCCTGCAGAGCGGCGGCGGCCTGCTCCATGATGCGCAGCGATTGGCGCGCCTCCGCGAACAGCACCCGCAGTCGCGCGTAGCCGTCGCCCTCCACCTCGGCCGGAACGTCGAACTGGTACGACTCGTACCCGCAATAGGGCTGAGCGCGGCGCAGGTCCCGCGCGAGCCCGGACCCGCGCGCCACCGGACCGACGAGGCTGTAGGCCCTGGCGGTGCGCGGGAAGAGCACGCCCGCTTCTTCGATCCGATCGAGGAAGCTGCTGGAGATGGCGAGCCGCCGCTCGAGCGCGTCCAGCCTCGCTACGATACCCCGCACGCTCTCCAGCGCCTCGCGGCAGGCGCCGGACGAGAGATCCGCACTCAGCCCTCCGGGAGCGAGCAGGCCGAACAGATAACGATGTCCGGCGAGCTCGCCCGAGATGCGCAGCAGCTCCTCCTCGAAAAGTCCTGCCTGGCTGCTGGCGACCACGAGCGCGGTCGACTCGCAGATCCCCTCGATTGCGCCGGCGTGCTGGCGCAGGCGCTCCAGCTCGGCCGCGAACACGCGCAGCGTCCGCGCGCGCGGCGGAACGGCCGTTTCCGCGATCGCCTCGACCGCCTGGCAGAACGCGAGGCCGTGGGCGAACGCCGTGGTCGCGGCGAAGCGCTCCGCGAGCAGCAGCGCGTCTTCGATCGTTTTCCCCTCGGCGAGCTTCTCGATCGCGCGCCACTTGTAGAACAGGCGCGTCCAGGAACGGATCACGTCTTCGCCCACGGTCTCGAGCTGGAAGTGGACCGACTCGGTCACGCCGGAGAACTTCGGACCGATCGGCATGACGAATGAGCCCGCCTCGTGCACGACGCGGCGCGGGCGCCAGTCGGCATCCGGGCGCCGGTTCTTGAGCGCCGCCTCGGCGTCGAACCCGCGCCGCATCGGCTCGACATTCTCCTGCCAGGCGTCGTCGTGCAGCGCGAAATCTCCCAGCCGCGGATGGCCCTCGAAGTGTATGCCGAACAGGTCTTCGGCCTCGCGCTCGTGCCAGTCCGCCGCAAAGATCCTCGCGCCAACCGCGATGCTCGGAAACACCTTGTCGCCGAGCGGCGCGGAGACCAGCACGTGTACCCACCCGGCGTCGCGCTCGCCGTAGAACACGTAGCGCAGGTTCCACTCCCGCTCGCCCTCCTCCACGATCAGTCCGGCGAAGGCAAGGCCGCGCTCGTGGAACAGCTCGCGGCACTGCTCGACGAGCGCGCTGCGCCCACACGTCAGCTCGACATTAACCTTCATCTGCGCGCCGCTCATCGCGTCAACGCTCCGGCCGCCAGCACGAGAAGATCGTGCAACGGCTTGGGCACATACACGCCGAGCACGAGCACGGGGATGGCCCCGAGAACCAGCACCAGGCCAACGCTGAAAGGCAGGCGAGCTCCCCTTACCTCGGGTACGTCTTCGGCCGAGCCGAACACCATGCGATTCACGTGCATCATGATGCCGAAGAACGCGATCACGATGAAGATCGCGAGCAGCCCGGTCGCCACGTAGTGCCCGCCCGCCAGGCCTGCCTTGAGGATCGCGAATTCGCTCAGAAAGACCGCCAGCGGGGGCGCGCCGGCGATCGCGAGTCCGCCGAAAACGAGCGCCGCGCCCGCCAGCGGGGCGCGCCGGATGAGCCCGCGCACGGCCGCGATGTCGCGCGTACCCACCGCGAGCAGCACCGCACCGGCGGCGAAGAAGCAGTACGACTTGGTCACCGCGTGATTCACGATCTGCTGCATGGCGCCGTAGTCCGCGGCCGAGGCGCCCAGGCCGACCGCGGTCAGAATGACGCCCATGTGCTCGACGGTGGAGAACGCGAACATCCGCTTGTAATCGTGCACCTGAAGCAGCAGAAAGGCGGCGGTGCCGACCGAGATCAGCCCGAGCACGAGCGCCCAGGTTTCGGCATGCGCGCCCGGCACGCCCTGCATCACCGGGAAGAGTCGCAGAATGACGTACAGAATCGTGGTGGTCTCGATGCCCGAGAGCAGCGCGCACACCGGCGAGGGCGCCTGGCTGTGCGCGTCGGGCAGCCAGGTGTGCATCGGCACCAGGCCGACCTTGGTTCCGAGGCCGATCAGGATCAGCAGGAACGCGGTCTGCATCAGCAGCGGCGGCATGCGCGGCGCCGCCTCGACCAGCCCCGCCCAGGTGTAGGAGCCCCCGCCGCCCGCATGCATCGCGGCAAACAGCACCAGGAAGCCGAACAGCGCGATGCCGGCGCCCATGAGCGACAGGATCACGTACTTCCACGCCGCTTCGAGCGCTTCCGGCGTGTTGTCGAACGACACCAGCAGCGCCGAGCAAAGCGTCGTCAGCTCGACCACGATCCACACCAGCGTCGGTTCCGCGAGTAGCGGAATGGCGAGCATCGAAAAAACGAAAAGATTGTAATTCGCGTGGTACAAACGCAGCTTCGCGGACGTCAGCTTGCCGTGCGCCATGTAGCCGGTCGAGTACACGGCGGCGGCGGTCGCCACGAACGCGATCAATAAGAGAATCAGCACGCTCAGTCCATCGACGGCAATCCAGTGCAGCCAGGCGGCGCTCAGACCCGCGGTGACCGAAGCGCCCGCGGTCGCGACCCACGCCATGCGCAACGTGCCCGCCAGCACGATCAGGCACGAAACGACCGTGACGCCCGGCATCCAAGTTCTCCTGGAGGGGATGCCGGCGAGCGCGGCCGCGATGAGCGGCGGAAACAGGATCCAGATGACGCTCATGGCGCGGCCCCCGGCGCAGGTCCGCGCGGACCCTCGCGCAGGCGTGCGAGGTCGCCCACGGCGGTGGTGCCGACCTGCTTCGCTACCGCGCGCACCAGCACGCCGACGATGAACACGATGATCAGGCCGTCAGTCGCGATCGCGAGCTCGACCAGCATGGAGAGGTCGTGCGCGATCGCGATGCCGGCGAGGAAAGCACCGTTCTCCATCGCCAGCAGCCCGATCAGGAGCGGCAGCGCCTCGCGCCTCACTGTGAGGGTGAACGCGCCGAGCAGCAGCCCCGCGATACCGATCGGCACGTTCGGACCGACGTACTCGGGCCTGACCGCGCGCGCGAGCGGCACGCCCAGGAAATAAGCTCCGATCGCCAGCGCGAGCGCGATCATCAGCGCCGTCGGGATATGCAGCACCTGGACGACCTCGCGCCGCGTGTACAGCTCGGCCGATGCCACCTTGTGCAGGAGCCACGGGACGATGATCGGCTTGCTGATGAGGTTGACCAGAGCGACCCCATAGAGATGCCCCGAATCGAAGCGCAGCCCGAGCAGCGCGGCCGACGCCGCGAGCAGCAGCGACTGCGCGATAAACAGGTACAGGCAGCCGCGTGCCTGCCGCATGGCGACGATGCCGAACGCAGTGAGCAGGAAGAGGCCCGCGGCGAGCGCGTTCAGGTTGACGATCAGTTGCATCGCGGCGGCGCTCATGTCCGCCTCACGCGAAGAACACCTGCGCGATCATCGCCACCACCGACGTGACGAACGCCGCACCGAGAAACTCCGTGATGCGGAACAGGCGCAGCTTGGAAAGCGACGATTCGATGAAAACCAGAACGAGCACGAAGCAGAAGATCTTGAACAGCACGAGCGGGATCGCGAGCAGCACTTCTGCCAGCGCCTGCTCCTTCGCCAGTCCCCACGGCATCACCAGCACGTTGAGAAAGACGCACAGCAGCACGAAAAGCTTCATCTGGCCGCCCCACTTCATCAGCGCGAAGCCGCGCCCCGAGTACTCGAGGGACTTCGACTCGTCGATCATCGCCAGCTCGAAATGCCCGCTCGGGTTGTCGACCGGGATGCGGCCGCCCTCGGCGAGGATCAGCATGAGAAACGCGAGCACCAGGAGCACGTGCGACGGGGCGAAGAAGTTCGCGATCGGCGTGACCCATTTCTGCTGCACGATGTAGGGAATCGTCGAGCCCGCGACGAACGACACGGTGAAGAACACGATCATGAACACCGGCTCGGCCAGGAACCCGACCATGCGGGTGCGGCTCGCCCCGACCGGCCCATAGGGGTTGGCGCTATCGACCGCCGCGAGCGTGGCGAAGAATCCTCCCAGCGCCAGTACGAACCCGACCCCGAGCATGTCGCCCATGAAGGCGAAGAAAAGCGGGTAGCTCGTCAGCACCGGTATCAGCAGCGCGACGAAGATCGGCGTGACGAACACGACGTAGGGGGTGAAGCGGAAAATCCACGAGCTGTCCTCGGACACGATCTCGTCCTTGTGGAACAGCTTCCACAGGTCGCGGTAAGGCTGGAAGATGCTCGGCCCGTGCTTGGACTGCAGCATCTCCTTCAGGCGCGAGGTGACGCCGGACACGAGCGGCGCGCACGCCATGACGACCAGCACCTGCAGCAGGTTGAACAGAATCCGCTCAGTCACTTCCGTCTGCCTCCGCGCCTCGTTCTTCTTGCATACGTCACGTCGGAAGTAGGCATAAAAAATGCCTACGAGACCGCCCTGCTCGGGCGTATCGCGTAGGCATCATCAGCCTTGCGGCGGTTATTGTTGGGGAGGAATGCCATCTCCCTGTCGCACCCCTATGGTCGGGCAGAAAGCTGCTTTCGTCAACCGTCCCCGTCGAAAGCGCCGAATTCGCCTTCGGCCATGGAGTAAAAGATATGCAGTTTCTCGTTTTTCACCAGATCGAGCAGCTGCCGCGCCTCCTCGAGCGTGACGATAAACTCGACTTTGATCGTGAGATCTCCGGCCAGCTCGAAGAAGTGCTGCTCGTGCAGCACGCCATGCCGGCCGTAGCCCGCGATCGCGCGAAACGCGGATCCGCCGTGAATGCCGAGCTTCTTCGCCTGCTCGAGCAGCCACTCGTACAGCAGGATATGGTGGTGCTTGCGGTTCTCGTGAACGTAGAAATGCAGGTACGCGCCATTCGACTTCATGCGATCCCCCTTGCGACCAGCCTCACTGCGCCGATCCCGAGCAATGTCGCGCACACCGAGCCGGTCACGTGCAGGCTGATGATCGCGGCGCACCAGCCGTACTGCTCGCGCAGGATCAAGGTGACGGTTTCGGCCGAAAAGGTCGAGAACGTGGTCAGCGCGCCGAGAAATCCCGTCATGAACAGCAGCCTCGCAGCGGGCGGCAGGGCGTCGAACTGCGAGATCAGGCCCATCGCGACGCCCATCAGCAGGCCGCCGAGCAGATTCACGCCGAGCGTTCCGAGCGGCAGGGTCGGAAACACCGGATTCAGCACGATGCCGAGCCACCAGCGAATCCAGGCGCCGATTGCCGCTCCCGCGCCGACGGCGAGAAATCCAGTGAATGTCACGCTCAGGCTGCGTCCGCCTTCGATCCTCGCCAGCGGTCCGCCGCCTCGTCGTCGCTCGAGCGCGCCTCCACCCAGCGCGCGCCTTCGGCCGTCTGCTCTTTCTTCCAGAACGGCGCACGGGTCTTGAGATAGTCCATGACGAACTCGCAGGCCGCGAAGGCGTCGCCCCGGTGCGCGCTCGCCACGGCCACCAGCACGATCTGGTCGGTGGGCTTCAGGTCGCCGAAGCGGTGGATGACGGTGCAGTCCATCACGCGCCAGCGGGATTTCGCTTCTTCGACGATCCTGACGATCTCGCGCTCGGTCATGCCGGCGTAGTGTTCGAGCGTCATCGGCACTTCGCGCACGACTCCCACGAAGCTCGCCACCGCGCCGACCTTGGGGTCGCGCGAGAGCGCGCGCAGCTCGGCGCCGGCGTCGAAGTCCTCGCGCTGCACCGCGATCTTCATCGCTAGCCGCCCGTCACCGGCGGAAAGAACGCGATCTCGTCGCCGGCCTTGACGGGGGCGGTCGGCTGCGCCATCTCCTGGTTGACCGCCATGCGCACCAGCGCCTTGCCGGAAAGCATCCTTTCGTAGCTTCCTCCGCGCGCCCTAAGATGCTCGCGGATGCCGGCGAGCGTGATGACGCCCGCGGGCAGCTCGATTTCCTCGCCGGCGCTTCCGAGTTGCTCGCGCAGCCCGGCGAAGAACAGCAGCTTGACCTTCATCCGTAGAGCTCCGAAAACGGCAGGAAGCGGACTTGCTCGCCTTCCGCGATCGCATGGTTCGGCGGGTTGTCGACCAGGCCGTCGGCCCAGGCCGTCGAGGTGAGCACCGCCGAATCCTGCGTCGGATACAGATCGAGGCCACCCTGCGGGTTCCATTTTACGCGCAGGAACTCGCGCCGGGAATCCGGCTTGGGCCAGTGGAAATCTGCACGTGCCGCGATCGCGCGCGGCGCGACCTCGGCAATGCCCTGCGTCTTGCGCAGGAACGGCCGCACGAACAAGAGGAAGGTCACGAAGCTCGACACCGGGTTGCCGGGCAGGCCGATGAAGGCGGCCCCGCCCACCTTGCCGAAAGCAAGCGGCCGCCCCGGCTTCATCGCGATCTTCCACATCAGGAGCGACCCTTCCGCCTCTACCGCGGGCCTGACATGGTCTTCTTCGCCCACCGACACCCCGCCCGATGTGACGATGATGTCACTGTCGACCGCCGCGCGCCGCAGCACGTCGCGCGTGGCCGCCAGGCTGTCGGGCACGATGCCGAAATCGCGCACCTCGCAGTCGAAGGTCTGCGCCAGCCCGTTGAGCGTGAAGCGATTGGAATTGTAGATGCGCCCGGGCGGCAGCGGGTCGCCGGGCATCACCAGCTCGTCGCCGGTGAAGAACAGCGCCAGACGCGCGCGGCGCCGGACCGGCAGCGACTTGATGCCGACCGAGGCGGCGAGCCCGGTGTCCTGCGGCCGCAGCCTGATGCCCGCCGCGAGCACCTCGCCTCCGGCTCGAATGTCGCTGCCGCGGCGTCTGATCCATTCTTCGGGCTGCGGTACCTTCTTCACGATCACGTGCTCGCCGTCCGTGGCGCAGAACTCCTGCATGACGATCGCGTCCGCGCCCGGCGGGATCGGCGCACCGGTAAAGATGCGCGCCGCGGTACCGGGCTCGAGCGGCTTGCCAACCGCGCCGGCAGGAATTCGCTGCGCGACGCGCAAGCGCGCATCGGGCGCGCCCGCGTCGGCCAGGCGCAGCGCGTAGCCGTCCATCGCGCTGTTGTCCATCGGCGGCACGTCCATGGTGGACGCCTGAGCCTGCGCCAGCACCCTGCCGGTCGCCTCGAGCGTCGGCACCTGCTCGATTTCGCTCACCGGGTGCGCCCCCGCGAGCAGCACGCCGAGCGCCTCGTCTACCGACAGCAGTCCCTTGCCGTTCATGCGAGCTTCATCTCCTTCAGTACGAATGCCGCGATCGCGTCGGAGTCGTTCAGGTCGAGCAGCGGCAGGCGCGTTTCCACTTTGGCGTCGCTCGCCACCGCGACGATGTGCGGATCGTTCGGATGCAGCAGCGCCTCGCCGGTCTCGGCGCGCCAGACCTCGAGCTTCGGGATCGGCGCGAACTTGAAGCCCTCGACCAGCAGCAGGTCGCAGGGCGACAGGTGTTTGACCTGTTCCCCGAACGACGGTTCGGCCCCGCCGCGCAGCTCGTGCATCAGCACCCAGCGCCGCGACGAGGTCACCAGCACCTCGCTCGCGCCGGCGTGGCGATGGCGGTAGGAGTCCTTGCCCGGCTGGTCGACGTCGAACGTGTGGTGCGCGTGCTTGATGAGCGACACGCGCAGGCCGCGCCCGGTCAGGCGCGGGATGAGCTGCTCGATCAACGTCGTCTTGCCGCTGCCGGAATAGCCTGCGAAGCCGAATACCTTCATGCCTGCCCTCTGCCCGCATCTTCGCTGCGGGGCGGAGCGCACATTCTAGCCGGATTGAAGGTCGATCCGGCCGTCCTCCAGGCGCAGGCGGGCGAAACCCCGCAGGGCGATGATCTCCTGGTCGTGGCAGGCGACGATCACGGTGCGCTTCTCATCGCGCAGTTGCGCCAGCAGCGCGAGCGTCTGCGCACGGCCTTCGCGGTCGAGATTGCTCGTCGGTTCGTCGAGCAGCAGCAGCTCCGGCTCGAGCGCGCGCGCGCGCGCAAGCGCCGCACGCTGCTTCTCGCCGCCGGAGAGCTTCGCCGGCGGCGTCGCGCGCCGTGCATCGAGTCCCGCCCAGACGATCGCAGCGTCGATCCTGCGCGCGCGCTCCGGCGCCGGCACGCCCCTGCAGCGCAGCCCGTACCCGAGGTTGTGGCGCAGGCTGGTACGGAACAGGTAGGGATGCTGGTGCACGTAGACGATCGCATGCCGCAGGTGCTCGGGATAGGACGCAAAACTCACGTCCTCGCCGCGAAAGCTCAGGCTTCCAGCCGCGTCGCGGTCCAGGCCGGCGAGAATGCGCATCAGCGTGGTCTTGCCCGAGCCGTTCGGCCCTACCAGCGCGTAGGCGCCGCCCGCCTCGATCGCGAGCTCGGCGATCTCGAACAGCACGCGCTCGCCGAAAGCCTTGCGCAGGCCGCGCATCCTGAGCAGCGGCGCGATCATTTGAGGCCGCCCTCGCCCTGCAATGCGGCGAGCACGACGTTGACGCCTATGGCGACCGCCATCAGCACCATGCCGAGCGCGATGCCCTGCGCGAAATCGCCCTTGGTGGTCTCCAGCGCGATCGCGGTCGGCATGTTGCGCGTCAGGCCGGCGATGTTTCCGCCGACCATGATCGCGCAGCCGACCTCCGAAATGGCGCGGCCGAATCCGTTGACCACCGCCGCAAGGATGCCGAAGCGCACTTCCCACAGCGTGGTGAGCGATGCGCCCAGCCTGCCCGCGCCGAGGCAGCGCGCGGTTTCGTACACGCGTGCATCGGCGCCCTGCACCGACGAGACGGTGAACACGACCAGGATCGGAAACGCGATCACCATGTAACCGATCATGATCGCCCAGGGCGTGTACAGCAGCCCGAACGACCCGAGCGGCCCGTTGCGCGACAGCAGCAGGTAGATCACCAGGCCGATGACAACGGTCGGAAACGAGAGCAGCGCCTGCACCAGCACGACCGTTGCGCGCTGGCCTGGAAAGCGGCGCTTGGCGAGCAGGAAGCCGAGCGCGATCGACGGCGCGCAGACCAGCGCGATTGCGGCGACCGAAACCCACAGCGACAGCCAGATCGCCTGCAGCAGGCGCGGGTCGCCGCTGAAAAGAAGGGCGAAGGCCTGCCGCGTCGGCTCCAGGAGTTCCAAAGAAGACGGCTTACTGCGGCGGATGCCCGTAATCGGGGTGGAAGAGCTGCGCGCCCTTGAAGCGGTAGTCGCCAATCGCTTTCTGGCCCGTGGGCGAGGTCATCCACTTGATGAAGGTCATCGCGCCCTTGTAATTGATCTTCGGATAGCGCTTCGGATTGACTGCGATCACACCGTAGGGATTGAGCAGCTTCTTGCTGCCCTGGACCATGATTTCGAGCCCGGTCTTGGCCGCGTAGGTGGTGTAGGTGGCGCGGTCCGACAGCGTATAGGCCTGCTTTTCGCCCGTGAGCGTGAGCGTTGCCCCCATGCCCTGGCCGATCGCCAGGTAATGCGGGCCGCCGGACTTGATGCCGATCGCCTTCCAGTAGGCGAGCTCCTTCTTGTTGGTGCCGGAATCGTCGCCGCGCGAAACGAAGGTCGAGCCCGAGTCGTAGATCTTCTTCAGCGCCTTGAGCGGGTCGTGCATGCCCTTGACTCCCGCCGGGTCCGAGGCAGGCCCGACGATCACGAAGTCGTTGTACATGACGTCACGCCGGTGAACGCCGTAGCCGGCCGCGACGAACTTGTCCTCGGCCGGGCGCGCGTGCACCAGCACCACGTCGACGTCGCCGTTCTGCCCCAGCTTGAGCGCGGCCCCGGTACCGACCGCGGTGTAGTGGATCTTGCAGGCGCAGTCGGCCTCGAACTTCGGCAGCAAGACCTGCAGCAGGCCGGAATTGTCGGTACTGGTCGTGGTCGCCATCTTGATGTCCTTGGCGAATGCGGACGCGGCGCACAATGCGAGCGCAGCGGCGGCGAGCTGAACGGCAAGACGTGACTTCATGCTTGGATTCTCCCGCGGCTATATGCAAACATCTGCAATAAGAACTGAGATATCCTATTAGGAGAGTCGCTCGAATCATATATGCAGGAGATTGCATAACCGTGCGGCTGGTGCCAGAGATCGGCTGGCGGCGGGCGGGCCAAGACGGGGTCCGGCTCGACGCGCGCCTGCTCCCGCTGCTGCGCGAGATCGCACGCCGCGCGACGCTGCGCGCCGCCGCGGCGCACCTGGGCATCTCCTACCGCTCCGCGTGGGATATGCTGTTGGCGCAATGCGAAGCGGCAGGCGGTTCGCTGGTCACCCTCGAGCAGGGGCGCGGCGCCAAGCTCACGCCGCTTGCCGAGCGGCTGCTCGCGGCCGACGAGGCGGCGCGCAGCCAGCTGCTGCGCCTGGAGCCGGGACTGGCGGTGGTGCTCGCGGCGGGCGAGCGCGGCGCCGGAGGCCGCGCGCTGCGCGTGGCGGCCAGCCACGACCCGCTGCTCGCGGCATTCGTGGACGAGCCCGCCACGCGCGCCGAGCTGGCGCTCGAGCTGCAGTTCAAGGGCAGCGCCGACAGCTTGGCCGATTACACCGCCGGGCGCGCGGACCTGGCCGGGTTTCACATTCCGCTGCGCGACGCGGGCGCCGCCGACGACGATCCTCTGCTCGCGCGCCTGAGCGCCCGGCGCGACCGTCTGATCCGCTTTGCCGAACGGGAACAGGGGTTGATGCTGGCGCCGGGGAATCCGAAGCGGATTCGCGGCCTCGCCGACCTCGCGCGCAAGAAGCTGCAGTTCGTCAATCGCCAGCGCGGCTCCGGCACCCGGCTGCTGTTCGATGAACTCCTGGCGCAGCAGGGCATCGACGCAACGGCCATCGACGGCTACCGCGACGAGGAATTCACCCATCTGGCGGTCGCGGTCAGCGTCGCCGCGGGGCGCGCCGACGCCGGCTTCGGCGTGCATGCCGCCGCCGCGCGCTTCGGGCTCGAGTTCTTGCCTCTGCAACGCGAGCGCTACTGGTTCGCGGTCAGGGCGCGTAACGTCGGCGACGCGCCGCTCGAGCGCTTTCGCGCCGGGCTGGCAGGCCGCGCGTTCAAGCGCATCGCGCGCGGCTTCGTCGGCTACGACGTGAGCGGCGCCGGCGAGGTGTGCGCGCTCGGCGCGCGGGGCGGCGCATGATCGCGCGCTTCGCGGCGGGGCTGGCCGCAATCCTGCTTGCGCTCCCCGGCGCCCACGCACAGGATCAGGACCGGGTGCTGGTGTTCGCCGCGGCGAGCCTGCGCAATGCGCTCGACGACGCCGCGCGCGGCTACCCCGGCAAGCGTCCAGTCATTTCCTATGCCGGCAGCTCCTCGCTCGCCAAGCAGGTCGAGCGCGGCGCGCCGGCGTCGATCTTCATCTCGGCCGACCGCGACTGGATGGACTACATCGAGCGGCGCGGCCTGCTCGAGCCGGGCACGCGGCACGATCTGCTCGGCAACCGCCTGGTGCTGGTCGCTCCGCGCGGCAGCACGCTGAAGCTCGAGATCGCCCCCGGCATGCCGCTCGTGCGGGCGCTCGGCGGAGGGCGGCTCGCGCTGGGCGATCCCTACCACGTACCGGCCGGGATGTACGCCAGGGCCGCGCTCGAGTCGCTCGGTGTGTGGGACTCCGTGAAGTCGCACGTTGCGGCGACCGAGAACGTGCGTATCGCCCTCGCGCTGGTCGCGCGCGGCGAAGCACCGCTCGGGATCGTGTACGAGACGGACGCGCGGGAGGAGCCCGGCGTGCGCGTCATCGGGCGCTTCGATGCCTCGCTCCACCCGCCGATCGTGTACCCGATCGCGCTGCTCAAGAGCGCGCCGCCCGCCGCGCGCCGCTTCGCCGCCTATCTGCGTGGAGCGCAGGCGCGCGCCATCTTCGGAAAGCACGGCTTTACCCCGTTACACTGACGGCGTGCTCCTGTCTCCCGCGGAACTCGAGGTCCTCGGCCTCAGTCTCAAGGTCGCCTTCTGGGGCGTGCTTTGCAGCCTGCCGGTGGCGCTCGCGCTGGCCTATCTGCTCGCGCGCGCTCAGTTCTCCGGCAAGATCCTGCTCGACGGCGTGGTGCACCTGCCGTTGGTGCTGCCGCCGGTTGTGATCGGCTACCTGCTGCTGGTGCTGCTCGGACGCAACGGCCCGCTCGGTGCCTGGCTGGCCGAACACCTCGGGATCGTGTTCGCGTTCCGCTGGACCGGCGCCGCACTGGCCGCGTCGGTGATGGGTCTGCCCCTCGCAGTGCGCGCCATGCGCCAGGCGATCGAGGCGGTCGACCGCAAGCTCGAAGCCGCGGCCTCCACCCTCGGCGCGCCACCGCTCGCCGTGTTCGCATCCGTGACCCTGCCCCTGATCCTGCCCGGCGTGCTGAACGGCATGCTGCTCTCCTTTGCCCGCAGCCTGGGCGAGTTCGGCGCCACCATCACCTTCGTGTCCAACATTCCGGGCGAGACGCAGACCCTGCCGCTCGCAATCTACAGCCTGACCCAGGTGCCGGGTGGCGACGCCCAGGCGCTGCGGCTGTGCGTGCTGTCGGTCGCGCTCTCGCTCAGCGCGCTGGTGGTGTCCGAAGTGCTCCTGCGCCGCGCCCGGCGGCGCGCGCACGGCGCATGAAGCTCGAAGTCTCCGTCGCCAGGCGCCTCGGCGCATTCACGCTCGACGTCGCATTCGTCAGCGGCGGCGGAGTCACCGCACTGTTCGGCCGCTCCGGCTCGGGCAAGACCAGCGTGCTGAACGGGATCGCCGGCCTGCTGCGCCCCGAACGCGGCCGCATCGCGCTCGACGATGAGCCGCTATTCGATGCCGCGGCGGGTGTCGATGTCCCCGCGCACCGGCGACGCATCGGCTACGTGTTCCAGGAAGGGCGCTTGCTGCCGCACCTCACGGTGCGCCAGAACCTGCTCTTCGGCCGCCGCTACGCACGCGGCCCGGGGGCGGTAGCGCTGGAGAAGGTGATCGAGCTGCTCGGCCTGGCGGCGCTGCTCGAGCGCCGGCCGCACGACCTTTCCGGCGGCGAAAAGCAGCGCGTGGCGATCGGCCGCGCGCTGCTCGCCGACCCGCGCCTGCTGCTGATGGACGAGCCGCTCGCCGCGCTCGATGCGCCGCGTAAGAGCGAGATCCTGTACTACGTCGAGCGCCTGCGCGACGAGCTAGGCGTACCGATCGTCTACGTCAGCCACTCGATCGATGAGGTAGTGCGTCTGGCCGACACGATCGTAGTGATGTCCGAAGGGCGCGCGATCGACTCGGGATCGGTGGACGAGACCATGACACGCATGGAGCTGCGCCCCTACCTGGGCCGCTTCGAAGGCGGCGCGGTGATCGAAGCGCGCGTCGCCGAGCAGGATCTCGAGATGGGACTGGCGAGGCTCGACTTTCCCGGCGGCGCGCTCTACGCGCCGGACGTAGACGCGCTGGTCGGCGAGCGCGTGCGCGTGCGCATTCGCGCGCGCGACGTCTCGCTCGCCACGGTCCGGCCCGAGGCGATCAGCATGCTCAACGTGCTGCCGGGCGCAATCAAGGCGCTGGGCGAAAGCGTCGGCGCGAGCGTCGACGTCCAGATCGACATCGCGGGCACGATCCTGCTCTCGCGCGTCACGCGCAAGTCCGTGGCGGCGCTCGGGCTCGCGCCGGGGCGCTCGGTATACGCGCTGGTCAAGGCAGTGGCGATCGATCGCCACAGCGTCGGCTGGGTCTGATGCGCGCCGCGCTAAAATGCTTCATTGCCAAAGGAGGATTGCCATGCCCGGATACGTCATCGCCGAAGTGGAAGTCACCGACCCGGCCGCCTACGAGGAGTACCGCAAGCTGGTGCCCGCGACGGTGCAGAAGTACGGCGGCAGATTCCTGACCCGCGGGGGCAGGATCGAAACGAAGGAAGGAGGATGGACCCCGCCCCGTTTCGTCATCCTCGAGTTCCCGAGCCTGGAGCAGGCGCGCAAGTGGTACGACTCTCCCGAGTACGCACCTGCGCTGGCGATCCGCAGGAAGGCGTCGAACTCGAGGCTGTTCTTGGCCGAAGGCTGATAGCGCATACGAAAAGGGCGCCGTTCGGCGCCCTTCGTACCGCATCACCGACGAAGTTACTTCTTCCTGTGCTTCTTCTCGGCCATCGGGATGGCGATGCCCTTGTTCTTGCGGTAATTCGCCACGGCCTTGTCCTCGGCCATCTGCA
>JBOIFB010000022.1:0-18631 GCA_050741415.1 Burkholderiales bacterium
GGTCGTGGTCGCGGGATGGGTAATCGTCGTCTTCGTGTCGCCGAGATTGGCAGTGATCGAAATCAGGCGCGTGGCGTCGATCAGTTTCCAGGCCGCGGCACGCCCGCCCTTGAGCTCAAACGAGACGACCGCGCCGCCGCCGCGCTGCTGGCTCCTGGCCAGCGCGTGCTGCGGATGCGACGCCAACCAAGGGTAGTACACCCGCGCCACACCGGGCTGCGCTTCGAGCCAGCGCGCGAGCTCCAGGGCCGAAGCGGACTGGGCGATCATGCGCAGCTCGAGCGTCTCCAGGCCCTTGAGGATGACCCAGGCGTTGAAGGGCGACAGCGATGGCCCCGCGGTGCGCAGGAAACCGAAGATACTGCCCATGACGAGGCTGCGCGGCCCGACGATCGCCCCGCCCAGCACCCTGCCCTGACCGTCAAGGTACTTGGTCGCGGAGTGAATCACCAGGTCCGCACCGAGGGCGAGCGGGCGCTGCAGCGCCGGAGAGCAAAAGCAGTTGTCCACCGCCAGCAGCGCTCCGGCGCGCTTGGCGACCGCTGCGATCGCCGCGATGTCGGAGATTTCGGTCAGCGGGTTGGACGGCGTCTCGAGAAAGAAGAGCCTGGTGCGCGGCCGCAGCGCGCGCTCCCAGTCGCCCGCGTCGAGCGGCGAAGCGAAGGTCGTCTCCACCCCGAAGCGCGCGAGGATCCCGGCGTAGAGCTGCACGGTGGCGCCGAATACCGCCCTCGAGCAGATGACGTGGTCGCCGGCCTTCAATAGCGCCATCGACATCGCGAGAATGGCCGACATTCCGGAAGCAGTCGCCACGCAGGACTCACCGCCCTCCATGGCGGCAAGCCGGTCCTGCATCATGCTGACCGTGGGATTGCTAAAGCGCGAGTAGATGAAGCTGTCTTCGCCGCCCGTGAACTTCGTAGCTGCCTGCTGCGCATTTTCGAACACGAAGCTGGAGGTGAGGAACAACGCCTCCGAATGCTCGTTGAATTCGGTGCGCGCCTGACCGGCGCGCACACCCAGTGTCGCAAGCTCGAATGTGTCTTTCATGACCTCACATCCTTTGCTTGCGGGCACAAAAAACCCGGCTGCGCGAACCGGGTTTGGCGGCACGCTTTAGCAGCATTTTTAACGCGCCCGCAAGCTGTCGTTTCAAATCGGCGCAGATCGCATGCTAACGCGAACGCAGGCCGCCGTAAAGTGCCGGCTCAATTCCGCCCGTCGGCTATTCCGCCGCGACCAGATTCAAGTCGAGCTGGGCGCCTTCGGTGCCGTCGCCGGAATCGCGCGCGGCATCGCGCCGGGTCTCGATCGCGAGCAGGTAATCGCTGGTCACGTCGCCCGTGATGTAGTTGCCGTCGAAGCAAGAGGTCTCGAAGCGCATAAGCTTCGGGTTGATCTGCCGCACGGCGCTCTTGAGCGCCTCGAGATCCTGATAGATGAGCGCATCCGCGCCGAGCTCGGCTGCGACCTCATCCTCGCTGCGGTGCGCGGCGATGAGCTCGGCCCGCGTCGGCATGTCGATTCCGTACACGTTCGGAAAGCGCACTGGCGGCGCCGCAGAGGCGAAGAAAACCTTTCGCGCGCCGGCCTCGCGCGCCATCTGCACGATTTCGCGGCTCGTAGTGCCGCGCACGATCGAGTCGTCCACCAGCAGCACGTTCTTGCCTCTGAATTCCATCGCAATGGCGTTCAGCTTCTGCCGTACCGACCTGCGGCGCACGGAGTGGCCGGGCATGATGAAGGTTCGGCCGATGTAGCGGTTCTTCACGAACCCTTCGCGGTAGGGTAGCTCCAGGCCAAGTGCCAGCTGCAATGCCGACGGACGGCTGGAATCCGGGATCGGAATCACCACGTCTATCTCGAGATGTTGATATTCGCGCCGGATCTTCTCCACCAGCTTCTCGCCCATGGCCAGCCGCGCCTCGTACACCGACGCGCCGTCGATGAGCGAATCGGGGCGCGCGAGGTAGACGTACTCGAAGATGCACGGATTGAGGCTGGTTCGCGGCGCGCACTGCTGGCTGTAGAAATTTCCGTCCTGGTCGATCAGAACGGCCTCGCCGGGCGCTACATCCCGCAACACCCGGAAGCCGAGCGAATCGATCGCAACCGATTCGGACGCAACCATGTACTCCATGCCGGTTTCGGTTTCGTGGTATCCGATCACTGCGGGTCGGATGCCATAGGGATCACGGAACGCGAGCACGCCATAGCCCGCAATCATCGCGATCACCGCATACGCGCCGCGACAGCGCCGGTGGACGTTGGACACCGCGGCGAAAATTGTCTGAGGCTCCAGCCGCAGCTTTACCGAGGTCTTTTCCAGTTCGTGCGCGAGCACATTCAGCAGCACCTCGGAGTCGGAATTCGTGTTGATGTGCCGCAAGTCCTGACGAAACATCTCGTCCTTGAGCTGATCGGCGTTGGTCAGGTTTCCGTTATGTCCGAGGACGATCCCGAACGGCGAGTTGACGTAGAGCGGTTGAGCCTCGGCCGAATTGCGGGCCGAGCCCGCGGTCGGGTAGCGGCAGTGCGCGATTCCGACGTTGCCCGGCAGCGAGAGCATGTTGCGCGTGCGGAACACGTCGCGCACCATGCCGTTGCCCTTTTGCATGTGAAAGGTCTTGCCCTCGCTGGTGACGATGCCAGCGGCGTCCTGGCCGCGGTGCTGCAGCAACAGCAGCCCGTCGTAGAGCAGCTGGTTGACGGGCGAACGCGCGACAATTCCGAGAATGCCACACATAGAAGCCGCCTACCGGTGTTCGGGCCTCAATGATAGCGCAGGCGCGTGGCCAACGACGGCGGCAGCCAGGGCCGAATCGCCAGCACGGTCCGCCCCATGGGCGCGCCGCTGACCGAATCCCGCCAATACCCCTGCCGCGGGGCCGCCGTCAGGCCCGCCACCAGCGCGAAAACGAGCACGACGAGCAGTCCGCGCGCCAGACCGAATATCGAACCGAGCACGCGATCCAATCCGCCCAGACCCGCCGCCTTCACCAACTTTGACAGCAACAGGGCACAAAGCGTCGCAACGACGAGCGCTGCGATGAACACGCACATGAAAGCCGTCAGCATGCGCAGTTCCGGCGTGGGAATGGCCCGCGGCAAGGCGCCTGCGAGGGGTGCAGCGAACAGGTACGAGGCGATAAAAGCGAGCACCCATCCCGCGATCGATATGACCTCGCGCACGAGTCCGCGCCAAATGCCCCACAGCACCGAGACTCCGATTACGCCGAGTACGGCGTAGTCCAGCCAAGTCATCAGGACTCGGTGGTGACGTTTCCGGGCTTGAGTCCTAGGCCCTTGAGCTTCGCGCGCGCCTTCTCAGCGGCCTCCCGGCTGGCGAACGGTCCGACGCGCACACGGGTCACCCTGCCCTGGTTCGTCGCGATCCGCTCCGTGAAGTAGGGGAGCTTGGCCGCGGCCAGGCGCGACGTGAGTTCCGTGACTCGCTCCGGGTCCGCCAGCGCCGCAACCGGCACCACGTACTCGATGCCGGCCAGCGCAGCTTCCGCGCGCGCGCGTTCGACTGCATTGGGCGTGGGGGGTGCTTCCCTGCGCGCGCTTGCGGTCGCCTTATGGGGCGTTGCCGCAGGTTGCGGCGAGGTGCCCTGCACCGTCTTCTCAGTGCTTGGCGCGGGCGCTGCAGGAAGCTTGGGAGCGAATTTGGTGTCCTCGCTCGGGATGCGCACGTCGACCGGAGCGTTCGCCTGCCTCGGTTCGGAATCGAACACCATCGGCAACAAGATCACTGCAAGCAGGACCAAGGCGATGGCGCCGACCAGGCGCCTGCGGCCGCGGCGCTTAAGCGTGTTGACGTCCTGCGCTTCAACCATGGTTGCGCGCGCCGCCGCAGACTGTCCCAAGATATCCCATCACTTCGCTGACCGTCAGGAACGATCCGAAAACAAGAATTTTATCATTCTCCTTCGACTCTTCGCGCGCCGCAGCGAACGCCAGCGCCGCCGAGGCGTGCTGCGCGGCTGGAGCAGTTACGTTCTCCGTCCGCAGGATCGCCGCCAGTTCGGCCGCGCTCGCGCCGCGCTCGCCACCGAGCGTGGCCAGGTGCCAGCGCGTCACCCGAAGCGCCAGTGCGCGCACCACACCGGCGATGTCTTTGTCCCGCAGCATGCCGAACACCGCGATCGTCTCGGGCGCGAAGCCGCTCCTTGCCAGGTTCCGCGCCAGCTCCTGCGCCGCTTGCGGATTGTGTGCCACATCGAGGATCACCTGCGGACGCCCCGGCAGAACCTGGAAGCGCCCAGCGAGTGCGACCTGAGCCAGGCCCTGGCGGACATGCTGCATGGCCACCGGCAGGCGCTCGCGCAGACTATCGAGCGCGCACATCGCCGCCGCCGCGTTGCGCAGCTGCCGACCGCCGCGTAGCGCGGGGTGAGCGAGCCCTGCGCGCGTCCCGGCTGGTCCCCAGTAACGCCATTGCCCGTCTTCCGGCGCGTAGCCGAAGTCTCGTCCCAACAGAAGCAGACGCGCGTGCACCGCCTGCGCGGCTTCCAGCACCGAATGCGGCGGCGAGGGATCCGCCACAACCGCGGCTCGGCCGCGGCGGAATATGCCCGCTTTCTCCCGACCAATCGATTCGCGCGTCGCGCCGAGGAATTCGACATGATCGATGCCGATGCTCGTCAGCACCGCGCAATCGGCGTCCAGCACGTTCACTGCATCCAGACGGCCGCCAAGCCCCACCTCGAGGACGACGGCCTCCAGGCCCGCCCCCCCGAACTGCCACATCGCAGCCAGAGTGCCGAACTCGAAGTAGGTCAGAGGAACGTCGATTCGCGCCGCCTCGACGGCCGCGAATGCCTCGCACAGCGCCGCGTCTTCGGCCTCGCGACCATCAATCCGCACGCGCTCGTTGTAGCGCAGGAGGTGAGGCGAGGTGTAAAGGCCGGTCCGGAATCCGCCAGCCCGCAATATGGCCTCGAGCATCGCGCAGGTGGAGCCCTTGCCGTTTGTACCACCCACGGTGAACACCGGGCACTCGATGCGCACGCCCAGGCGCGCCAGCACCAGCGCGACGCGCTCGAGTCCGAGCGCGATCGACTGCGGGTGTTGTCGCTCGACGTACTGCAGCCACTCGGTGAGCGTGCGGGACGCCACGACGGGAAACGATGCCGGGCGCGGACTCAGGACGGCTGCTCGGCCTGCAGCCCCTGCAGCATTCCCAGCAGCGAGGCAAGCGTGTCGCGCAGCTGGCGCCGGTCGACGATCATGTCGATCGCACCCTTCTCCAGCAGAAACTCGGCGCGCTGGAATTCTTCCGGAAGCTTCTGCCTTACCGTCTGCTCGATGACGCGCGGGCCGGCGAACCCGATCAGCGCCTTGGGTTCCGCGATCACGATATCTCCGATCATGGCGAAGCTCGCCGACACGCCGCCCATGGTCGGATCGGACAGCACCGAAACGAACGGCAGCCTGCGTTCCGCGAGATCGGTCAGCGCCGCGGTAGTCTTCGCCATCTGCATGAGCGACAGCAGGCCTTCCTGCATTCTCGCGCCGCCCGAGGCCGAAACGCAAACGAACGGCAGTTTCTGTTCGATGGAAACGCGCACACCTCGAACAAAGCGTTCGCCCACCACCGAGCCCATCGAGCCGCCCATGAATTCGAACTCGAACGCAGCGCAAACCACGCCGATCTCCTTGATCGACCCCTGCATGACGACGAGCGCGTCGGTTTCACCGGTCTGCTCCTGCGCCTCGGACAGGCGCTCGGGATATTTGCGCGAGTCTTTGAACTTGAGACTGTCTATCGGCAGCACCTCGGCGCCGATCTCGAACCGAGTTTCAGTATCGAGCAAGGCGTCCAGCCGCGCCCTCGCATCGAGTCGCTCGTGATGCCCGCACTTCGGGCATACGTTCAGGTTCTTCTGCAGGTCCGTGCTGTAGAGCACCGCGTCGCACGCAGCACACTTGGTCCACAGCCCCTCGGGCACCGTCTTGCGCGCGCCGCGCTCGGTGCGCTGGATCTTGGGTGGAAGAAGCTTTTGCAGCCAGCTCATGCGTCGAGCGCCGCGCGGAACGACTTGATCAGGTCCCCGACGCGTACCACAGCCTGCTCGGTACCCGCGGCCTCGATTTCCTGGATGATCCGGCTGCCGATCACGACCGCGTCGGCGATCTCGGCGACGCGCCGCGCGGATTGCGCATCGCGTATGCCGAAGCCGACGCCGATCGGCAGCTGCGTGGCCGCGCGCAGCAGAGGGATGCGATTCGCGACGTCCGTAAGATCGAGGCTCGCCGCGCCGGTCACTCCCTTGAGGGAAACGTAGTACAAGTAGCCGGCCCCTGCGCGCGCCACCTCCTGGATCCGGTTCGGGGTGGAAGTCGGAGCGAGCAGGAAGATCGGGTCGATTCCGCTGCTCTTGGCCAGCGCGGCGAACGGTGCCGCCTCCTCCGGCGGATAATCCACCACGATCACGCCGTCGACGCCCGCAGTCGCCGCTGCGGCAAGAAACTCCTCTTCGCCCATCGCCTCGATCGGATTGGCATAACCCATCAGCACGATCGGGGTGTCCGGGTCCTGCGCGCGAAACGCGCGCACCATACCTATGACGTCCGCAAGGCCGACGCCGTGCGCCAAGGCACGCTCGGCGGAACGCTGGTTCACCGGTCCGTCGGCCATCGGATCGGAGAATGGCACCCCTAGCTCGAGGATGTCCGCCCCGGCCTCTACCAGGGTCCGCATCAAAGGCACCGTCAGGGTCGGAGCCGGATCGCCTGCCGTGATGTACGGTATCAGCGCTTTGCGGCCTTGCTTGCGCAGCGAAGCAAAACGCAACGGGATGCGCGACATCGCTAGAACACGATTCCGGAGCGCTCGGCGACGGTGTGCATGTCCTTGTCGCCGCGCCCGGAAAGGTTGACCAGCAGAATCGCGTCGCGGCCGAGCGTCGGCGCGATCTTGGTCGCGTACGCGACGGCATGGCTTGACTCGAGCGCCGGGATGATCCCCTCCAGAAGGCACAGTTCGTGGAACGCACGCAGCGCCTCGTCGTCGGTCACCGCGACATACTGGGCGCGGCCGCTATCCTTCAGCCAGGCATGCTCGGGACCCACACCAGGGTAGTCGAGGCCAGCGGAGATGGAATGCGTCTCGATGATCTGTCCGTTGGCATCCTGCAGCAGATATGTGCGGTTGCCGTGCAGTACACCCGGCCTGCCGGCGCACAGAGACGCCGCATGCTTGCCGCTGGCGAGCCCCTCTCCGGCCGCTTCGACGCCGATCAGCTGCACGGATTCGTCGGGCAGGTAGGCATGGAAGATTCCCATCGCATTCGAGCCCCCGCCCACGCAGGCAATGACGGCATCGGGTTGCCGCCCCGCAAGCTCCCGCATCTGTTGCAGGCATTCTTCTCCGATCACGGTCTGAAAATCGCGCACCATCGTCGGATACGGATGCGGCCCGGCGACCGTGCCGATGATGTAGTACGTGTTCTCGACGTTCGTCACCCAGTCGCGCATCGCCTCGTTGAGCGCATCCTTCAGCGTCCTGGAGCCTGATTCGACCGGGACCACGGTAGCGCCGAGAAGCTTCATGCGATATACATTCGCAGCCTGGCGCTTGACGTCCACGGACCCCATATAGACGACGCACTCCATTCCGTAGCGCGCCGCTACCGTCGCGCTGGCAACGCCATGCTGTCCGGCGCCGGTTTCCGCGATCACTCGCGGCTTTTTCATATAGCGCGCAAGCAGCGCCTGGCCCACAGTGTTGTTGATCTTGTGCGCGCCGGTGTGATTCAAGTCTTCGCGCTTGAGATAGATCTGCGCGCCGCCGTATTTGTGCGACAGACGCTTTGCGTGGTACACCGGGCTCGGCCGCCCGACGTAGTGCTTCAACTCATAACGCAATTCCGCCGTGAACGCCGGATCCTTGCGGCAGCGCTGGTATGCCTGCCGCAACTCGTCGAGCGCGTGGATCAGGGTTTCGGCGACGAACACCCCTCCGTAGGGACCGAAGTGTCCGCGTGCATCGGGGAGCTCATCCATCTGCATTTCTGACCTCTGCCATGAAAGCCGCTATCCTGTCCGAGTCCTTGATGCCCTTGGCGGACTCGACGCCGCTCGAAACATCTACCCCCCACGGCCGAACGTGGCGAATTGCGCCGCGAACGTTCTCGGTCGTCAAGCCGCCCGAAAGGATCAGCGGACGAGGTCGCTGGCGAGGAATCACGGACCAGTCGAAGCTGGTTCCAGTGCCTCCGTACGCCTCGACGTAGGCGTCCGCCAGCCAGCCACTCGCGTGCATGTACGGCTGCAGGTATTCTAGCAAATCGATCCCCTGCCTCACGCGACATGCCTTGAGATAGGGAAGTCCGAAGCGCTCGCAGAATTCTGGCGTCTCGTCGCCATGAAATTGCAGCATGTCTGGACGGACCTGGTCGATCACGCGCTCTACATCGTCGCGGTCCGGATTGACGAACAGGGCAACCGCCGTGACGAACGCAGGCAGTGCTTGTCGCAGCATGCGCGCCTGCTCGCACGACAGGAAGCGCGGACTGGCAGCGTAAAACACGAGCCCGATCGCGTCCGCCCCTGCCTCGCAGGCGGCCAGGGCATCCTGGAGGCGCGTGATGCCGCAGATCTTTACCCGGGTGCGCATGTCTCAGAACTCGACCGGCAGCGCAGTGAGCGCACGGCGCCCCGTCGGCAGATCCCATTGCGGCGCGTATTCGATGGCTTCGAGATAAAGTCCCTCGGGGCCGAAGGTCGGCGCGGCGCACGCGCGTTCACGCGATACCAGCACATCGCGCACCCAGGTCGGCGGATGCTTTCCCATGCCGACGTACACCAGCGTTCCGACGATATTGCGAACCATGTGGTGCAGAAAGGCGTTGGCCGTGATGACGAAGTCGATCCGGTCGCCGACGCGGTCGATTTCGAGCCGGTCGATTCGCCGCACCGGAGTCTTAGCCTGGCACTCGGCGGAGCGAAAAGCGGAGAAATCGTGCTCGCCGACGAAAAATTCGGCTCCGCGGCGCATCGACTCCACGTCGAGCGAACGATGGAACCACCCGGCGTGGCGCGCCGCGAGCGCAGGCCGTACGCCGCGATTCAGCAGAATATACCGATAACTGCGGGATATCGCGCTGAACCGGGCATGGAACGCGTCGTCGACCGGCCGCACCCACAGCACGGCGATCGAGTCCGGCAGCATCGCATTTACACCCCTGACCCAGGCACTGTCCGGACGCGTCGCCGGAGGATCGAAGTGGATCACCTGTTCGCGGGCGTGCACTCCCCGGTCGGTTCGCCCCGCGCAGGTGACCTTCACCTCCTGACACGAGATCGCCGCCATTGCCGCCTGCAACGTGTCCTGCACCGTGCCGCCGCCCGGCTGGCTCTGCCAGCCCAGAAATCGGCTGCCGTCGTATTCAATCCCAAGCGCGAGTCGCATGCCGGAAAAAGTTTAGCCACGGCGCCGCGCAAGGGCGCAGTCCGTGGCCAATTGTAGGGGCTTTGCTCTCAGCCGAGGCTGGAGAGCATCTGCTTGGCTTGGCTTTGTTGCGCGCCGTCGCCTTCCTTCACGACTTCGTTCAGCAACTCGCGCGCACCGTCTTTGTCGCCCATCTCCTCGTAGGCTTTGGCCAAGTCGAGCTTGGTGGCGACTTCCTGCCACTTCGGATCCGTACTGGTGCTCGGGGCCGAATTATCGCCCGGCGTGTCGAGGTCCAGGCTGATCGAGGACAAATCAAGCGGCGCCGGTTCCGCGGCAGGCGCCGGCATTGGCTTGGTTTCGGCGCTATCGAGGTCGAGATTAAAATCCATCGAGCCAAACGTATCCGTAGCCGACGGTTGCGGCTTCGCCGGGAACTCGAAGCTGATTCCGCCGCTGTCGGCAGTCTTCCGAGGTTTCGCTCCGCCGAGGCCGAGATCGAAATCCAGACCCGTCGGCTCCGTCTTGGGCTCGGCGTTCTTGTCCATGATCAGCGTGCCGCCCTTGGCGAAGTCACTGACCTTCATCGTGTTGGTGCTCGCGCCTATGTCGAAGTCGAGCGCGGCAGATGCCGGCTGTTCGCCTGCGTCATCGCTTCCATCCAGGGGAATGTCCGGGCTTATGGGGGTAGATGCCGCGTCCAGATCGAAATCCAGGTTCGGCACAGGCGCAGGTTCGCCCGCGGCCTCGAGAGCGGGGGCAGTGCGAATCACCCTTGCATCCGCCGTTCCTCCGTAGAGCGAGTTCTGCGGGTCGATGCCTCGACCGAGTGCCGCGGCCTTCTCCCACTCGGGTCCGGAACCAATAAGCGCCTGCAGGCGGCGCGCGGCCTGTTCGAACGACGTCGTGTCGTGCCGCCCGGCATAGATCTCCAGCAGCTTGGCGTGGATCGCAGGGCGCTTCGCGTCCTTCTGCAGCGCCTCCTTGAGGATCTCCTCGGCCTGCGCATCACGTCCATACGCCATGTAAACGTCGGCTTCCGCGATCGGGTCGACTTCGTCCGCCTCCATGCCGCCGACGCTCGCCTGGCTGACCGATGCCTGACTGCCTGCGTCCGCCCGCACGGAGGGTGCGCGCGCAGCGCTCAAAACTGAAGCGTCCCCGCCCGCACCAGCCGCGGCGTCGAACGAACCTTGCTGGAGACCTGCCGCAGCCTTTTTCTTGCGGCGCCACACCCAAGCGCCGTACCCGAGCAGCAGCACGAGCGCCACGCCCAACCCGCCCACTGCCATCGCATTGTCGCGCAGATCGTCGAGCGGGCTTGGTGTCGGGGGTGGAGACGCGTTCGGTTTCCGCGCGGGCCGAGGCGCCGGTTTAGGCGCCGGTGCTAGCGCCGGCTTGGCAGGCACCGCCATCGGCTTGGGTGTCTGCGCAGTCTTCGTGGGCACGGGTTTTGGGGCGGCGGTCGGGGTTGCCGGGATCGCGGCAGCGGTTGCCGGAACGGGCGCGGGCGCAGCGGCCTTTTGCTGCAGCTCCGCGAGCGCCTTGTTCTTCAGTTCGACCAGCTTCTGGAGATCGCTGACATTGCGCTCCAGCTCGGCAACGCGCGACTGCGCCTCCTGCAGCGCGCGCTCGCGCGCTGCCTGGTCGTCCTCGCGCGCCGCGCGCGACATCGGGCCGGACCCGGTGTCCGCCTTCGACAGCTTCAGCTGGTCCTTTTGCGCCGCGGGTGCGGCAGGTTCCGGCGTCGCGCCAATACGCCCGCTCACCGCACGCTCTCCTGCCGCAGCGCTCGTCGCGGGCGCGGCCGCCGCCAGCTTGCGGCGATACGCGCCAAAGTCGACCATTTGCGACTGCACTAGTCTCCGGGCGTCCTCCGGATCGATTGCCGCAACCGTGTCGTGATCGGGTATGTCGAGGATTCGGCCGGCGCGCACCAGATTGATGTTGTCGTGAATGAACGCGCCCCGGTTGGCGCGGTAGAGCGCGATCAGCATCTGGTTATAGGTTATGCCGCGCGTCAAGTTCTCGCGCGCGATCGCGCCCAGGGTGTCGCCCTTGTTTACCTCGCGCGTGGCAGGCTTCGCCTCGGGCACCGCCGTCGCCTTGGGCGCGGGTGTAGGCGCGGGCGTGACTGCCGGCGCGGGCGCCGGTGCCGGTGCCGCTTCGAGCGGCCGCTCCTGCACCGGCGCTGCGGCAGCCGGCGCCTGCGCGGGCTTCTCCACCGGCACGGCAGAGGGCGCCGGGTTGATGGCCTGCGTCGCCTTGTACTCCGGCGGATCGAGCAGGAAGGTGTACTCGCGCACGAGGCGCCCGCTCGACCACTGAAGCTCGACCAGCATGTCCAGAAATGGTTCGTTAACCGGCTGCGTAGTGCTCAGCTTGAGCACCGACTTGCCGTTACGAGTCTGGACGTCAAATTTCATGCCGAGCAGAACCGGATTGAAATCGACGCCTGCCTGACGGAAGGCATCCTGCGATGCCAGGCGGGCGGTCACCGACGACATCTCGCCGGGCTGTTCGGAGACAATCTGGATCTCGGCGTCCAGGGGCTGGCCGAGCGCCGACAGGACGCGCAAATTGCCCAATCCCACCGCATGGGCGAGCAAGGGGACGGCCAGAAGCGCCGCGGCGAAAATTCTCATTGTGATGGATTTGCCCACGGTCCCAACCCGACTCAATTTGCGGTCCCCAAGTAAAATAACATCATGGTGTTAGGCTTGCAAGCTGAGAGATTTTCTCGATTATTTCATCTTTGCGCCGGAGCTTCCTATGAAATAGGGCCGCTTCGACGCCGCCGGTCAGGGCTGTTCGCCCTCACCGGCCGGCACCTGAATCGAGCAGAATGCGGAGCATACGTCGCAGCGGCTCGGCCGCGCCCCAAAGGAGCTGGTCTCCAACCGTGAAGGCAGCGAGGTAGTCACCACCCATCGGCAGCTTGCGCAGGCGGCCGATCGGCACCGAGAGTTTGCCGCTTACTGCGGCCGGTGTCAGCTCGGCGAGCGACTCCTCACGCCGATTCGGGACTACCTTTACCCACTCGTTGGCCTCGGCGATTATTCCCTCGAGCTCGCCCAGCGGGACGTCCCTGCGCAGCTTGATCGTAAGCGCCTGACTGTGGCAGCGCATCGCACCAATGCGCACGCAGATGCCATCCACCGGCACCGGCCTGTCGGCGCGGCCGAGGATCTTGTTGGTCTCGGCTTGGCCCTTCCACTCTTCCCGACTCTGGCCATCGCCGAGGTCCTTGTCGATCCACGGCAGCAGGCTCGCTGCGAGCGGGTAGCCAAAGTTCTCTTTCGGCAGATTCGGCGCGCGAACCGCCTCGGTCACCTCGCGGTCGATATCGAGCGCGCTCGACGAGGGGTCCGCGAGCAGCCTCTTTGCGCTGTCGCCCACTCGTGCCATCTGCTGCGCGAGCTCGCGCATGTTCGCAGCGCCAGCGCCGGACGCCGCCTGGTAGGTCATGCTCGTCATCCACTCCACCAGGTCGTGCTGAAACAGGCCGGAAACGCCCATCAGCATCAGGCTGACCGTACAGTTGCCGCCGATGAAGTCCTTTCCGCCTCGAACCAAGGCCTCCTTGACCAGCCGCATATTGACCGGGTCGAGCACGATCACGGAGTCGTCGTTCATGCGCAAGGCGCTTGCGGCATCGACCCAGTAGCCGCTCCAGCCGGCAGCGCGCAGCTTCGGGTAAATATCGTTCGTGTAGTTGCCCCCTTGGCAGGAGACGATCACCGGCAGCGACTTGAGCGCCGCAACATCGTTCGCGTCCAGTACCGGGCCGGTATCCCGGCCCACGTGCGGGCCCTCGAGACCCGCCTGAGAGGTCGAAAAGAACACCGGTTCGAAATGATCAAAGTCGCGCTCCGCGCGCATGCGCTGCACGAGAACCGAACCTACCATTCCGCGCCAACCGACGATTCCGACCCTCAACATGGTCCTTTCCTCAGAGGGCAGCGACCACCGCGTCGCCCATCTCGTTCGTGCCCACCAACCGCGTGCCCGGCGTATGGATATCCGCGCTGCGGTAGCCCTCGCGCAGCACCCGCTGCACGGCGTGCTCGACGCGACTGGCGGCCTGCTCGTTGCCCAGCGAATGGCGCAGCATCATAGCGGCCGAAAGAATTGTCGCCAGGGGGTTTGCCACGCCCTTGCCGGCAATGTCCGGCGCCGAGCCGTGAATCGGCTCGTACAGCCCCTTCTTGTTCGCGTCGAGCGAAGCCGATGGCAGCATTCCGATCGACCCGGTAAGCATCGACGCTTCGTCCGACAGGATGTCGCCGAACAGGTTGCCGGTGACGATGACATCGAATTGCTTGGGGTTGCGCACCAGCTGCATCGCGCAATTGTCCACGTACATGTGCGACAGGCCGACATCGGGATACGACTTGCCCATCTCCGCCACCACCTCCTTCCACAGCTCGGTGGTTTCCAGCACGTTGGCCTTGTCGATCGAACACAGTCGCTTGGCGCGCCTGCGCGCCGCCTCGAAGGCGACCTGCGCGATGCGCCGGATCTCGCTCTCGCGATAGCGCATCGTATTCACGCCCTCGCGCTCGCCGTCGGCCAGAGTCGAGATTCCGCGCGGCTCGCCGAAGTAGATGTCGCCCGTCAGCTCGCGCACGATAAGCAGATCCAGTCCAGCGACGATTTCGGCCTTGAGCGAGGACGCCGCCGCAAGCTCCGGGTAGACCATTGCGGGACGCAGGTTCGCGAACAGTCCGAGCTGCTTGCGCAGCCGCAGCAGTCCGCGCTCCGGGCGCTTGTCGCGCGGCAGCGCGTCGTACTGGGGTCCCCCGATTGCCCCGAATAGGATTGCGTCTGCCTGCTGCGCTAGCTTCAGCGTCGCCTCCGGCAACGGGTCCCCCGCTGCCTCGTACCCTGCGCCGCCGACCGGCGCCTGCTCGAGCTCCAGGCGCAAGCCGTCTTCTCCCAGCCGGCGCAAGACCTTGAGTGCCTGCGCTACGATTTCGCTGCCGATTCCGTCGCCCGGCAAGACCGCGATCTTCATCGCGGTCTACCTGAACAGCCAGGGGAACTGTTCGCGCCGTGCCGCTTCGAACGCACGGATCTTGTCCGCATGCTTCAGCGTCAGACCGATCTCATCCAGTCCGTTCAGCAGGGAGTGCTTGCGGAACGGATCGACCTCGAACCGGTAGCGGCGCGAGCTGTCGCGGGTCGATACCGTTTGTTGCTCGAGGTCCACCACGAGACGAAACCCCGGGAACGAGGCGCACTCGTAGAACAGCCCATCCACCTCGGCCTCGGCAAGCACCACGGGCAGCAGGCCGTTCTTGTAGCAATTGCCGAAGAAGATGTCCGCGAACGACGGCGCGATCACGCAGCGGAATCCGTAGTCGGTCAGCGCCCAGGGCGCATGCTCGCGGGAGGAGCCGCAGCCGAAATTCTTGCGCGCGAGGAGAATTTCGGCGCCCTTGTAGCGTGGCTGGTTGAGGAAGAATTCCGGATTGATCGGTCGGCGCGCGTTGTCCATTCCCGGCTCACCGTGGTTGAGATAGCGCCAGGCGTCGAACAGATTGGGCCCGAAGCCGGTGCGTTTGATCGACTTGAGGAACTGCTTCGGAATGATGGCGTCGGTATCGATGTTCGCCCGATCCAGCGGCGCGACCAGGCCATCAAGGCGCGTGAATTTTTGCATCGTGCTCACTCGTAACTATCGCTAGAATTTGGAGCGCACATCCACGAAATGCCCGGCGATCGCCGCAGCGGCCGCCATCGCCGGGCTTACCAAGTGTGTGCGCCCGCCGTCGCCTTGCCGGCCTTCGAAATTCCGGTTGGACGTCGATGCGCATCGTTCGCCCGGCTCGAGACGATCCGCGTTCATCGCCAGGCACATCGAGCAGCCCGGCTCGCGCCATTCGAAGCCCGCGTCGATGAAGATCCGGTCCAGCCCTTCCTGCTCGGCTTGGGCTTTCACCAGCCCGGATCCCGGTACCACCAACGCCAGACGCACGTTCTGCGCCACGCGACGCCCCTTTACCACCTCCGCCGCGCTGCGCAGGTCTTCGATGCGCGAATTCGTGCACGATCCTATGAACACCTTGTCCAGCCTGATATCGCTGATCCGGGTGCGCGGCTTCAGCCCCATGTAAACGAGCGCGCGCTCGATGCCTTCGCGCCTGACGGCGTCCTTCTCCTTATCCGGGTCCGGCACCGTTTCATCCACCGCTATCACCATCTCAGGCGAGGTGCCCCAAGTCACCTGAGGTTTGATGGCACGCGCCTCGAGCGCAACTTCGCGATCGAATTTCGCCTCCGGGTCGCTGCGCAGCATGCTCCAGTAAGCCGCCGCATGATCCCATTCCGTCCCGCTGGGTGAAAACCTGCGACCCCTCAGGTACTGGATGGTGGTGTCGTCGACCGCGACCATGCCCGCGCGGGCTCCGGCCTCGATCGCCATGTTGCAAAGGGTCATCCTGCCTTCCATCGACAGCGAACGGATGGCGCTGCCCGCAAACTCGATCGCGCAACCCGTCCCGCCGGCGGTGCCGATACGACCGATGATTGCGAGTGCAACGTCCTTCGCGGTCACGCCACGCGCGAGCGGCCCTTCGACCGACACGCGCATATTCTTCATCTTCTTGGTGATCAGGCATTGCGTCGCCAGGACGTGCTCCACCTCGGTGGTGCCGATACCGTGCGCCAGGCAGCCGAAGGCTCCGTGCGTGCTCGTGTGCGAATCGCCGCAGACCACGGTCATGCCGGGCAGCGTCGCGCCATTCTCGGGCCCGATGACGTGCACGATGCCCTGGCGCCGGTCGAGAAACGGAAAATAGGCCTTGGCGCCGAATTCGCGCATGTTCTTGTCCAAGGTCTCGACCTGCAGGCGCGCGATCGGATCGCGGATTCCGTCGATGCCCTGCTCCCAGCCGGTGGTGGGCGTATTGTGATCCGCGGTCGCCACCACGGAACCTGGGCGCCAAGGCTTGCGGCCCGCCAGCTTCAGGCCCTCGAAGGCCTGCGGACTGGTGACTTCATGCACCAGGTGGCGGTCGATATAGAGCAGCGCCGTGCCGTCGGCGTCGACGTGCACCACGTGGCTGTTCCAAAGCTTGTCGTAGAGCGTCTGTGCCATGCGGTTTGGGGCGCGAAAGAATCGGGTTCGAACCTGCAAATTATCTCACATGCAAGCCGTCGTTGAGCTGCTGTGGCGGCAACCAAAACACGAGCGTCGCGCCGACCGCCGCGACGCCGGCCGCGAGCGAGAAGGTCAGCGCAGGCCCGCCCATTTCCCATCCCCAGCCTGCGAGCAGTGCACCCGCTGCCCCTCCGCCGCCGTAGGCGAGGCTGGAAAACAGCGCCTGTCCGCGCGCGTGCGCGGCGGCCGGAAACAAACGCTGCACCGTGGCCACGCATGCGGCATGAAAGGCGCCGAAGGTCGCCGCATGCAGCAGCTGCGCGACCACGAGCACGGCGAGAAAACCCGCCGCCCAGCCGATCGCCGCGAAGCGCACGACGGCCGCGAGCAAACTGAACAGCAGGATGGCCGGCAGCGAAAAGCGGCGGAACAGGGCGGGAAGATAGAAAAAGACGATGATTTCGGCCAGCACGCCGAGTGTCCACAGCGCGCCGATGGACTTGCCGCTGTAGCCCAAGCGCTGCAGGTGCAGGGTAAGGAAGGCATAGAGCGCACCGTGCGCCGCGGCCATGCAGAATCCCGCGCCGATCAACGCGTACACCGAAGCCGACGCGCGACCGTCCGGCGCGCTCTCGCCGCCGGCCGCCGGGAGCGCCGCGCCAGCGGCACGCGGCAGCACGACTGAAGCCGCGAGCGCCGCCAGCGCGAGCGCGAGCAGGATCCCAGTCAGTCCGGCAGGCGTATGGGCGTCGAGCCAGGCGCCCACCAGCAATACGGCGGCGATGAATCCGATCGATCCCCAAAGCCTGATCGGGCCGTAATGTCCGCTGCGCCCCGCAAGGGCCGAGAGAGTAATCGCCTCGACCAGCGGAAGACCGCCGGCAGACAGGATGCTCGTGCCGGCGACCAGCAGCATGATGCCGCGGAAATCCGGCGCGTACGGCAGCGCCGCAAAGCCTGCAGCAAGCGCCGCGCACGACGTTACGACCACGGCGCGCCGCGCATCGGCACGGTCTGCGAGCCAACCCCAGAAGGTCGGCGCGAAGATTCTGGCGATCTGTGGCATCGCCAGCACGCCGGCGATCTCCGTCGGCTGCAGTCCGCGCCCGGCAAGATAGACCGGGAAGTAAGGTGTGAACGCCCCGATGTAGGCGAAGTAGGCAAAGTAGAACGCGGCCAGGCGCAGAGCAGCAGGCATGCGGCGCGGGCTCAGGCCGCCACGGCGGCCTGCGCCGCGAAAAGGGCGCACCGCATCCCGTTGGCGCAAAGCCCTGCGCCGCCTCCCCGCTCAGCGCTTCTTCGCTGCCAGCCGGCGCGCATAAGGATTGCCGTGCGTGCGGAACTCGACCGCCAGTGGCGTGCCGCGCAACCCGAACGCGTTGCGAAAGCGGCCCTCGAGGTAGCGCCGGTAGGTGTCCGGCACGTAATCGAGCGCGTTGCCGTGAATGATGATTCGCGGCGGATTCATTCCGCCCTGGTGCGCGTAGCGCAGCTTCGGACGTACCAAACCCTTGCGCGGGGGCGCCTGCTGTTCCACGGCCGCAATGAGCGCCCGCGTAAGCTTCGGCGTCGAGAGCTTGGCCATGGCCGCCGCGTAGGCGGCGTCCACCGAGCGCATCAGCTCACCCAGCCCCTTGCCGGCGCGCGCGGATACGAAATGAGTCTCCGCAAAGCCGAGAAATCCGACTTTCCACGCGAGTTCCTGCTTGACCCGCTCGCGCGCCTCCTTATCCGCCGCGTCCCACTTGTTCACCGCTACCACCACCGCGCGGCCGCGTTCCAGGATATAGCCGGCGACGTGGGCGTCCTGGTCAGTCACGCCCTGGGCCGCGTCGAGCATGAACACTGCGACGTTCGCGGCCTCGATCGCCTGCAAGGTCTTTACGATCGAGAAACGCTCGACCGCCTCGCCCGCCTTTCCGCGCCGCCGCAGCCCGGCGGTGTCGATCAGCGTATAGCGCCGCCCGGCGCGTTCGAACGGGACCTCGATCGGGTCGCGCGTCGTTCCCGGCTGGTCGAACGCGATGACTCGCTCCTCGCCCACCAGAGCGTTTACCAGAGTGGACTTGCCGACGTTCGGCCGCCCCACGATTGCGACGCGCGGATGGCCCTCATCCGCTGCTTCGGAT
>JBOIFB010000023.1:0-18626 GCA_050741415.1 Burkholderiales bacterium
GAACAAGGCGGTCGCGCAAAGCATCGTTCGGCGCATGCAGCGACACCGCAAGCGCGACGGGACATTCATCGCGCAGGCGGTCCATGCCGGGAACCACGCCGGAAGTCGAGGCCGTGACGCGGCGCCGCGACAGTCCGTATGCGTTGTCGTCGAGCATCAGGCGCAGCGCAGGAATGACTGCGTCCAGATTGAGCAGCGGCTCTCCCATGCCCATCAGCACGACGTTCGTGATGACGCGTTGGCCCTTCGGGTCGCGATCCAGCAGGCGATTGGCAAGCCACAGCTGGGCGATGATCTCCGCGGTCGTCAAATTGCGGTTGAATCCCTGTTTCCCGGTGGAGCAGAAGGCACAATCGAGCACGCAACCTGCCTGGCTCGACACGCACAGGGTGCCGCGATCGTCTTCCGGAATGAACACCGATTCGATCGAGTTCGCGCCGTCGACCTTCAACAGCCACTTGCGCGTGCCGTCGGACGCCACTTCGTCGGCGACAACCGCAGGCGCCTCGACCCGCGCTGCATGCGCGAGCTTGGTGCGCAGACTCTTGGCGAGATCGCTCATGCGCGCGAAATCCGATTCGCCGTATCGGTGAATCCAGCGCAGCAACTGCCGCGCACGGAATGCCTTCTCGCCCGAGCGGGCGAAATAGCGCTCCATGGCTTGCGCGTCGAAATCCAGCAAATTGTCGCTCATCACTGCACCGTGACCCGCTTCAGCGGGGAAAAGTCTCGCACGCAGGGAAAAAATACCCGATCTCGGTGCGCGCCGTTTCCGGCCCGTCCGAGCCGTGCACCGCGTTGGCATCGATCGAATCCGCGAGGTCCGCGCGTATCGTGCCCTTCGCCGCCTTCTTTGGATCGGTAGCGCCCATCAGCTCGCGGTTTTTGGCGATCGCAGCCTCGCCTTGCAGGACCTGCACCAGCACCGGACCCGAAATCATGAATTCGACCAAGTCTCGGAAGAAGGGCCGCTCGCGGTGTACCGCGTAGAAACCCTCGGCCTGCGCACGCGACAGATGCATCATGCGGGCCGCAACGATCTTGAGTCCCGCCGCTTCGAAACGCGCGCAGATCCGGCCGATTGCGTTCTTCTTCACCGCGTCCGGTTTGATGATGGACAGCGTCTGCTCGAGCGCCATTCCTCGTTCCCTCTCGCATGCTTCAAAAAGCAAGGCCGAAATTCTATCACGGCGCAGTTCTGATCCGCGTAAATTCAATGAGTTGCGTCGCCGCAGACATGCCACTGCGGCATCAATCCAGCGCTGTCGGCCGAGGCGCGATAGCCGATATCGACCCCGATTCCGGGCGCCCAGACCAGGTCCTCGCCGCAGAACAGCAACGGCAGGCGATCGCGCTGCCACGGCGGCAGGCCGGCCTCCTGAAACAGATTCTTGAGCGTACGCCGGGGCCGGCGCGAATCGGGCTTCAGCCGCTCGCCCCCTTGGCGCAAGCGCAGCTGGACCGATTGACCTTGGAGTTTCGCCAGCGCGATGCCGTCCCCGCGCACGCGCTCGAAGCGAAGCTCGCCGCCGAGCGCGGGCAATGCGATGCGGCGCTGGCCGGTCCAGCGCACCGGCTCGAACTCCCCCGAGGCGCGGGCGGGCGGCTCCAGACGCAGCTCGCCGCGGTACGCGCGCAGCACGGCGCCGTCGTGCGCGAATTCCACCCCTGCGCCGGCCGCCGCGCCTGTCAGCTGACGCAGCATCTCCGCTAGTCGCCGCGTCGCCGGAGCCCGCAGCCCGTGCGCGGCAAGATACTCGCGCAGCAGCACCCGAGCCGCCGGAGCGGGCCGCGCGCGCAACTCCGAGATCAGCAGCCGACCTGCCGAACGCGTGCCCGCGAGTTCGCGCAGCAATCCGTCTGCATCGGAAAAATGGCGCGCGGCGCGTCCGAGCGCCTCGCGCCATCTCGGGTAGCGCTCATCCAGCAGCGGCGCGACCCGCAGGCGAAGGAAATTGCGGGCATGCGCCGCGTCTCGGTTGGATTCGTCGTCGACCCACTCCAGGCCGTTGGCTCGCGCGTAGCGCAGCAGCTCGGCGCGCGGCACCTCCAGCAACGGCCGCAGCAGCAGCTTTGGGCCGAGCCTGCCGCAGGCCGGCATCGCACTCGCGCCGCGGACGCCCGCACCCCGCAGGAGACTCAACAGTACCGTTTCGGCCTGATCGTCAAGATGGTGCGCCAGCGCAACGGCGTCCGCCCGGACCGACGCGAGCGCGGCGCGACGGGCATCCCTTGCCGCGGCTTCGAGGCCCTTGCCGCGGAGCGACCCGACATTCACCCGCAGCGTGCTGAGCGGCACGCGCCAGTCCCTGCACAGCTTGCGGCAGAAGCGCGCCCAGACATCTGCATTGGGGCTGATTCCGTGATGAACGTGCACCGCGCGCAACCTGTAGCCGTGCGCCGGGGCAAGCGTGCGCAGCATATGCAGCAGCACTGTCGAGTCGACGCCTCCGGAAAAGCCGACCGTGATCGTCTTGTCGCGCAGGGCGAGCGCGCCCAGCAGGCGCTGTGCCGCCGCGAGCGGCCCGGCAGGGCGCTCAGCGTTCGACGACTTCCTTGTACTTGCCATAGCCCATGAGACGCTCGAGGCGTTCCTCGACGAGCTCTTTCGGCTTTTTCCCCTGGACCTGCCTCAGCGCCTCGGCGAGCGCCTTCTTGAGAGTCTGCGCGGTGGCCTGCGGGTCGCGGTGCGCGCCGCCGAGGGGCTCGCTGACGATCTTGTCGATCAGGCCCAGGGTCTTCAGCCGGCTTGCCGTAATGCCGAGTGCGTCAGCGGCTTCGGGCGCCCGCTCGGCGCTGCGCCACAGAATCGATGCGCAGCCTTCGGGTGAGATCACAGAGTACGTAGCGTACTGCAGCATCAGCACGATATCGCCGACCGCAATGGCGAGCGCGCCGCCGGAGCCGCCCTCGCCGATCACCGTGACGATGATTGGCGTTTTCAGACCCGCCATGACGTACAGGTTGCGGCCGATGGCCTCGGACTGGCCCCGCTCCTCGGCGTCGATGCCCGGATACGCCCCGGGCGTGTCGACGAAGGTGAACACCGGCAGACGGAACCTTTCGGCCAATTGCATCAGGCGCAGCGCCTTGCGGTATCCCTCGGGCTTCGGCATGCCGAAATTGCGCGCGATTTTCTCTTTCGTGTCGCGTCCCTTCTGGTGTCCGATCACCATGCAGGACTCGCCGTCGAAGCGCGCCAGTCCGCCGACAATCGAGGCGTCGTCCGCAAACGCACGATCGCCATGCAGCTCCTCGAACTGGGTGAACAGCGTCCCTAGGTAATCGAGCGTGTACGGCCGCTGCGGGTGACGCGCCACCTGTGCCACCTGCCATGGATTGAGCTTGGCGTAGATCTCCTTGGTGAGCGACTGGCTCTTCTTCGTCAGCCGTCCGATTTCCTCGGAAATGTCGACTGCCGAATCGTCCTGCACGAAGCGCAGCTCTTCAATGCGCTGCTCGAGCTCGGCGATCGGCTGCTCGAAATCGAGGAAGGTAGTCTTCATCGCTGCGGCATTCTACGCTCAAGCCCGGGCGCTAGTACTCGACCGGCAACGGATCCAGCGAGCGCCACAGGTACCAGGTGGCAACGGATCGCCACGGTGCCCAGGTCCGCGCGATGCGGCGGATGCCTGACGCGCTGACATCGCGGCCACTGCGGTATCCGAGGCTCACCGCGCGCTGCAATCCGAGATCGCCAACTGGCAGCACATCGGGCCGCAGCAGATTGAACATGAGCAGCATCTCGGCCGTCCAGCGTCCGATGCCTCTTATCTGCACCAGCTCGGCGATCACCTCCTCGTCGCCCATCGCGTTCCATCGCGCCGGCAGGATGCGCCCCGCGGCGAAATGTTCCGCGAGGTCTGCCAGGTACTCGACCTTGCGCCGCGACAATCCGCATGCCAGGAGCTTGTCCGCTCCCGCTTCGAGCGCGTGATCCGGCGTCACCTCAGGCATCGCATCGAGCACTCTGTTCCAGACTGCCTGCGCCGCCTTGACCGAAATCTGCTGTCCCACGATCGAACGCGCGAGCGTGTGGAACGGGTCTCCCCGCGGCACGAGATGGATGCGCGGGTAGCGCCGGATGATCGCGCGCATTACCGGGTCGTCGCGCGACAGCTCGCGCTTGGCCTTGTCCCAGTAGCCTGGCTTCACGATTGGGCGAGCGGAAGGTTGAGCAGAAGATTCTGCGGCTTCAGGCGCACAACATCGTGCTCGTCGCATGACAAAGCGAGATAGACCGGCCGGCCGGCGAGCTCAGGCCGCAGGTCTCCCGGGCCCTGGAAGTCCATGCGCATGAGCGCGAGGATTCGGCGCATTCGTCCTTGCTCGACATCGCCTCCGTTCCATAATTCGTTCAGAATGGCCGTCGATTCGGCATCCAGCCCGATGTGCCAGGCCCACTTGTGCTCCTCGATGCTCCTGAGCGGCTTGACCGCAGTGCGCACGCCGAAGAAATGTGCCACCCACCGCTCGATGACGCGGCACAGGGCGTCCAGGCCCGCGTGACCGTAATCGAGGCTGAGCACGGTGTCGAAACGCGACTCGCGCCCCCAGTAGATTGCGCTGTTGTGCCGGTCGAGAACGTCCAGATCGACCTTGCCCAACGCTCCTTGCGCCTCGACGATAAGCCGGCCCACACCACCGTAACGGGTTCCGGCTGCGTGCGTCTCGATCGTCTCCAGGTCCGCAACCAGAACATGCCCGTCGCGCAGCGTCGCCTTCTGGTCGCGAAACAGCAGCTCCGCTGCCCGCAGCTGCAGCGGGTCGTCGCAAGCATCGAGAATGTTGCGCAGGAGCACGTGCGCAAGCTGCTCGACGAACAGCGACGGCACATCGACAGGACCCTTGAACAGATTCATGTAGCAGCCCTCGACCGTGCCGGCCTCGAGCAGGCGCTGACGGAAGCGAAGCAGGATGCGGTAGTTGTCTCGCGCATCCTGGTCCGCGACGGCGTCGATCTCCGGCTGGGCGACCGCGCGCCGCGGATCGTTCATCAGGGCCGCGTGGAGCCGCAACTCCCCGTCGCACGAATCCTCGACGGGATGGATCTCCGGCCGCAGGTAGTACGCTCGCAGGAAGTCGTCGGTCACCCGCAAGCGGCCCCCGGCGTCGCGCTGCAGAAGATGAAATCCGCTGCTGCGCCAGAAGTCGGGCACGGCGGCTGCGGCGACGGGGCCGGCTAGGCCGGCGCGAGTCCCAGGCGCGAATGCAGCGAAACGTGCTGCCGCAGAAACTCCATCTGGTCGATGAAAATCCGGCGGTTGGTCAGAATCAGGTACTCGGCCTTGTTCGGAACATACGGCGCGTAGAGCAGCTCCATCCCCGCCTCCTGCGGTAGGCGATTGCGCTTGTGCCCATTGCACTGCCTGCAGGCGGTGACCACGTTCATCCAGGTGTCGCGCCCGCCGCGCGAAAGGGGCGTGATGTGATCGCGCGTCAGCTTGAAGAAATTGTATTCGCCGCCGCAGTACGCGCACACGTGCCGATCGCGGCGAAAGAGCTCGCGATTGTTAAGCGGCGGAACCTGATTGAACCCGCGCGCCGCCAGCGCGCGGCCGCGGATCGCAATGATCGAATGCGCCGTGATGCTGGAACGTTCGCCGGTCAGGCGGCTGATGCCGCCGTAGAACGTGAAAGTACGCTCGCCCATGCTCCAGGCCACCAGGTTCTTCGCGTAATAGAAGCATGCCTGCTGCCAACTGATCCAGCGGTGCGGCACGCCGTGGCTGTCGAGCGAGAGGATGAGCGGGTTGTCCATGGCACGAAGCTTGTCTACGCAAGAATTCTGCCAAGCCTTTTTGTGCTTTGCAATGCCAGGACAATTCGCGCCGTTGGGCGCTTTTTGCTCCGGAAATGCGCCAACTTCGCTGCAGCGCAAACGGGACGCAGAGACGTCAGCGTCTGTCGACCGCGTCCTTGAAACCCTGGCCTGCAGCAAAAGCCGGGATAGTCTTGGAAGGAATCTTGATTTCCTTGCCGTTCGCCGGGCTGCGCCCGGCTCGGGCCTTGCGCTTGCGAGGCAGGAAGGTGCCGAAACCCACTACGGTGACTCGATTGCCTTTTGCGACGCTCGACACGATGGCTTCGAATACGGCGTTGACGGCGTCGCCCGCGGTGGTCCTGCTCAGATTACCGGCCATCGCTGCCGCCTGCACGAGGTCGGATTTGGTCACCACGGATGGCATATGTTCTCCTTACCTGCCCGTTTTCATCCCGGGCATCTCCCAGGCCGCTGTCGCGTTGCACGCACCCCCAGCGAGCGTGCATCGTAGCGAATTCGTTCGCCGAATACAACGCGTAAGCGTGACATTGCACACGACGAATCGCAAACAGCTATGATTTGAGCGAGCGGTTCGCACGATGCCCTACGCGAGCGCAGATTTCCGCGGACGGCGCGCCGAATTTCGTTCCTTCACCCTTTGCCGGCGAGCAGGTCGATGAACATCGTCGGCTCCTCCCCGCCCTTGCCTTGCGCGGCGAGGATACGGTACAGCTCGGACGCGGTCCGTGCCATCGGCAGCGGAACACCGTACTCACGCGCCACCGCCGCGGCGTTCTCGAGGTCCTTGAGCATAATTGCCGTGGTGCCGCTCGGATGGTCGAATTCGCGCCGCGCCATGCGTGGGCCGAACACCTGCAGCGGCAGCGAGTCGGCGAAGCCGCCCTTGAGCGCCTGCGGCAGCAGCGCGGCGTCCACCCCGGCCGCTTCGGCCAGCCGCACCGCCTCCGCGATCACCGGGAACAGGCAGCCGACAATGATCTGGTTGCACAGCTTGGTCACCTGCCCGCAACCGCTATCACCCATGCGGGTGAAGCGCTGCGCGAGGTGCGCGATCACCGGCCTCAAGGTCTCGATGTGCGCCGGCTTGCCGCCCGCCATGACGGCGAGCGTGCCGTTGGCGGCGCCCACCACGCCGCCGGAGACGGGGGCATCCACCAGACCCATGCCGCACTCGCGTTCCAACCGCGCCGCGAACTCTCGCGCCGAATCCGGCGCAATGCTGGAGAAATCCACCAGCAGTTTTCCGGCGCTGCCGCCGCGGGCGACGCCGGAGGCGCCGAACAGCACTTCTTCGGCCGCACGCTGGTCGGTCACGCACATCATCACGATGTCGCAGGCGCGCGTGACGGCCGCCGGAGACGGTGCCGGCTTTGCGCCCTGCGCGAGCACGGGCGAGAGCTTGTCGGGCGATCGATTCCAGACCCACAGCTCGTAGCCCGCGGCCAGCAGGCGGAGCGCCATCGGCTTGCCCATCTGACCGATACCGAGGTAGCCGAGCCTTGGCTTGTTGCTCATTTTTTTCTCCTCTTTCCAGCTCCGCCGGAGTGCGTAACTGCGCCGCCGAACGCCGAGCCGACCAGCGCCGCATACTTCTCCAGTACTCCCGAAAGCGGCGCGCGGACGGGAAGTTTCCACGCCCGGCGCCGGCGCGCCAGTTCCACCGCCGTCACGCGCAGATCGAGTGTGCCCTTCCGGGCGTCGATGCGAATGCAGTCGCCGTCGCGCACCAGCGCGAGCGCACCGCCGACGGCGGCCTCCGGCGAAACGTAGCCGATCATCATGCCGCGTGTCGCGCCCGAGAATCGCCCGTCCGTGAGCAGCGCCACTTTCTCGCCCATGCCCTGGCCGTAAATCAGCGCGGTGACGCCGAGCATTTCGCGCATGCCGGGCCCGCCTCGCGGGCCTTCGTAGCGAATCACGAGCACCTCGCCCGCTTTGTAGCGGCGCTTGCGCACCACTTCGGCGCAGGCCTCTTCGGAATCGAATACGCGCGCAACACCGTCGAACGCGAGCGACTTGAGCCCCGCGACCTTGATCAGCGCGCCGTCGGGACAGAGGTTGCCCTTGAGCAGCACGATCCCGCCGCTGTCGGCCAGCGGCTTCCTGCGCACGACCTTGCCGTCGGCGCCTGGATGCCCTCTTAGCTCCTGTTCCAGCGTCGTGCCGAAGATCGTGAGACATTCGCCGTGCAGCAGGCCGCGCCGCAACAGCTCCCTCAGCACCGCGTAGACGCCGCCGACCGCGTGCAGGTCTTTGGCGAGGAAACGCCCGCCCGGCTTCATGTCGGCAATCAACGGGGTGCGCCTGGACACGCGGGCGAGATCGTCGAACGAGAAGCGGATGCCGGCTTCGTGCGCGATCGCGGGAATGTGCAGGCCGGCATTGGTCGATCCGCCGGTCGCCGCAACGGCGGCGCATGCGTTTTCCAGGCTCTTGCGGGTCACCAGGTCGCGCGGCAAAGGGCCGCCGTTGCGCAGCAGGTCCATCACCATGCGCCCCGCCTCGCGCGCCTGTCCCGGCCGCTCAGCCGCCACCGCCGGCATGGTGGCCGATCCGGGCAGCGCCAGGCCGAGCGTTTCCGAGACCATCGCCATGGTGTTGGCGGTGAACTGTCCCGGGCAGGAGCCCAGCGTCGGCAGGCACACGTGCTCAAGCTGGTCGAGCTCGGCGCGCTTCATGTCACCGGCCATCACGGCACCGACCGCCTCATATACGTCGAGCACCGTCACGTCGCGCCCGTGCCATGTGCCCGGCAGCGCCGCGCCGCCGTAGACGAACACCGAGGGCAGGTTGAGGCGCGTCATCGCCATCATCATCCCCGGCAGGGTCTTGTCGCAACCGGCGAAAGTCAGCAACGCGTCGTAGGCGTGTCCGCGCGCGACGGCCTCAACACCGTCGGCGATGATCTCGCGCGAAACCAGGGAATAGCGCATCCCCCCGTGGCCCATCGACATCGAGTCCGCGACCGAAATCGATGCGAAATCGAACGGGATCCCGCCCGCCTGGCGTATTGCGCCGCACGCAGCGCCGGCGAATTTTCCCAGCAGCGCATTGCAGGGCGTGACCCTGCCGTCGGTCGAAGCCACCCCAACGAAGGGTTTGGTCAGATCGTCATCGGATAGCCCCAGGGCGCGCAGGAAAGCGCGATGCGGAGCACGCTCGAGCCCCTCGACGGTGATACGCGACGCAAGCTTGCGGGTCGGCACGCGTCCAGTGTAGCGCGCAGCGCGGTGGCGCGTTTTACGCGGGCGCGCCTTGCTTCGCGGCCTGAGCGCGCGCAGCGCGGGTCGAGCGGGCGCCGAAAGCGCGCATCAGCGCGAGGATCGTCACCAGAGTGACCACGTAGAACAACAGCTCGACTCCGGTGGGCCGGTCGTTGTAGCCGACCAAAACGTGGAGCATGCGCCCGGCAAGGCCTCCGGCGCTGAGGATGCCGGACGTGTCCCACACCTGATTGACGATCGTGGGCAGCAGCCCCGCCTGGACAAGAAATCCCGCGGCGCTCGCTGCGAGCCCGGCTGCCAGCAGCAACACGATCACGCCAGTAACGGTGAAGAAGTGCCGCAGCGGAACCCGTAGCAGCCCGAAGTAGAGCAGCACGCCGATCGCCGTTCCGCCGATCAGCCCCAGCATCCCGCCCAGCACGAGCCCAGCGCTGCCGCCGGTCGCCATCAGACCATACAGAAACAACACCGTTTCGGCGCCTTCGCGCAACACCGCGAGCGCGGTGACCGCGAGCATCGCCGACAGGGGCTTCACGCCGGCGCTCACGTCATGTCCGAGATGGCGCATTTCCTCAACGTGCTTGCGCGCGTGCGAGCTCATCCAGACGTTGTGCCAGGCCAGCATCGCCACCGCGACCAGCAGCACGGCGGCATTGAACAGCTCCTGTCCGCGCCCCTGCACCGCTTCCGAGATCGCGCCCGCGAACGCGGCGACGATCAGCGCGCCCACGATGCCGAGCACAACTCCGCTCGCGATCCAGCGCCCACGCCCGGCGACGCCGCGGGTCGCGCCCATCACGATCGCTATGATGAGCGCCGCTTCGAGTGTTTCACGAAAGACGATGACTGCAGAACCGAGCACGATTCCTCATCATGAGATACATGAGATACGTTCTCTAATGATAATTATTCTCATAATATTGCGCAAGCGGTCCCTGCGCAGGCGCGAGCAGGCCTGCCGCCCAACCCGCTTGACGGCTACTTGCCCCGACTGCGCAAGTGCTTGTTGAAACTCAGCAACAGTTGCATGCCGCGCTGTGTTTCAGGGTCGCGCGCGACCTGCCACAGGCCGCCGATCCCGCCCGACGGCGCCGGCACGCGATCGGCCTCGGCCACCGCAGATTCGAGGCTGCCGAGCACATGCTCAACCGCCTCGAGCCGCTCCATAAGCTTGGGCAGAGTGACCACGATGCGCTCGAGCGACCCGGATGCCTGCATCTTCTCCAGCATCTCCACCAGCCGCAGCGCGCCGCCGCGGCTCAGGCGGTCCATCAGCGACAGGCCTTCGGCCATCGTTTCCGCCAGGCGTCCGATCATCTCGTCGCTGAGCGCGTCCTCCGCAGCTCCATACACGCGCGCCAGCTGCACCACTCGCTCCAGATCGCCGTCGGCGACCATCCTGGCAATCGACGGCAGGGCCTTCTCCAGGCCTGAGCGGTTCACCTGGTCCAGCAGGCTCAGTCCCTCGCCCGCCGCCTCGCTCAGGCGCTCGACCATCACGTCCGTCAGCGCATCGCGCGCGGCCTCTACTACACGCCGGATCTCGAGGTCCGTCGACACTGCCTCGTTCGAGGTGCTCATCGTCGCCTCCTTCCTCAGAGCAGGCCGCGGGCCGAAGCCCAGTACAGCTTGTTGTAGGCCATCTTGAACCAGTGCACCGCGCGCGTGGGTGCCTTCGGGTCGGGCGGATTCTGGTAATTGAACATGGCGTAGGTCGCGCGGTCTTTTCCGGCCTCGATAAAGCAGAACACCTTGCCGTCGTAGTCGCGCACCGGCGTCCCCATCTTCACTATCGCCGCGATGTTCTCCGCCAGCGCCTCGGCCTCGAAATGCGCCGTGGAGCCCGCCTTGCTGATCGGCAGATTGGTCGTGTCGCCGAGCACGAAAACGTTCTCGCGCCCCTCCATATTCAACCGGTGGCGGTGCGTGGGGATGAAGCCGCGCTGTCCGAGCCCGTTCTTCTCGATCACCTCCATGCCGCGATGCGCGGGAATGGTGATCAGCAGGTCGAACGGGGTCTCCGAGCCCTCTTCGCTGCGCACCACTTTCTTCGCGCCGTCCACCTCTTTCATGTTGAACAGCGTCTCGTAGGAGATGCCCAGCCGGTCCATCTCGGGAGCCGCCCACTTCGCCACGTTCTCCAGCGAGTGGGTGCGTCCGATCGGATACGTGTAATGAATCTTGGTCTTGTCCAGGATGCCGCGGTCCTTGAAGTAGTCGTACAGCATGAACGTGATCTCGAGTGGCGCCATCGGGCACTTGTGCGGCACGCCGACCGTGACTACCACCCTTCCGCCCTGGAACGCCTGCAGGCGCTTGAACATCTTGAGCGCCGACTCTTCCGTGTAGAACTGTTCGGCGTTTTCGGCCAGGCCCGGAATTTCGTTCGCCACTGGACGCGACCCGGTCGCGATCACGATCGTGTCGTAGGCGTGGACCTTGCCGCTCTTGGTCTTGACCTGGTTCTTGTCGAGCTGGAACTCCTCGACGGGGTCGGCGTGGAATTCGATGCCCGGCTCCAGCAAGCTGCGTTGATCGCGGTAGAGCTCGTCGGGCGTCATTCTCCCGATCGCCAAATAAAGCAGCCCCGGCTGATACATGTGCTTGTCCGACGCGGAGAGCATCGTGATCCGCGCCTTCCCCGCGCGTAACTCTCCGGCGAGCCGCCGCGCCAGATTGTTTGCCAGGATCGTACCGCCCATCCCTCCACCTACGACCAGAATCCTCATCGCCGCCTCCTCATGTCGCTTGCGTAATCGGACGAATCCCTTCTACTTCGCCTTGCGTACAACCACGTGCCATACCCCGTCCTCTTCGCGGGTCTCGATGTGCTCGTGCTTGACCTTGTTGATCCACTCCGGGATATCGTGCGCTGAGCCCTTGTCGTTGGAGAGCACCTCCAGCTCCTCGCCGACCTGCGCCGCCTTCATTGCGGCGATCAGTTCCATTAAGGGTCCGGGGCAGAAGCTGCCTCGCGCATCCACGAGCTTCCGGGTACTCATCGCTCCTTGTCCCTCGCTTTCACTTCGGAGTTGTCAGAACGACCAGACCTGACCCGCGCTCGCCTCGTCGAGAAATTTCGTCAGGCCCATCGGCTCGCCGATGAAGTCTGCCAGGTCCTTCTGCTCCAACACCAGTACGTCCATGGCCATCGAACAAGGATAGATCTTCGCGTCGCCTAGGTCGACTGCGCTCGCGAACAGCTCGCGGAACGGCGGTGCGTTTTTTTCCGCCAGGAGGGTGCCTACCGGGCCCTCGACGGGAGGCTCCTTCGACGGCTTCTTGACGAAGTACGTCAGCGCATTCATGGACAGAAACACGTGCACCTCGTTGCCGCTGACCGCGCCGACCGAAGCCACCATCGCCGCCATTTGCAGCCTTTCGCGGCTGCCGGAAATCACCATCACACTGATTCGATTCGACATGCTTGCCCTTTCGCCGCGTCGCGGCACTCGCGCCCGGATGCGCCGGCCGATTATGGAAGTAGCGAGCGCGCCGCGCCAGCAAGTTCGTTAATGACCCCATTTACGCAATCCGGCTCAGGTTGACGCACATCCGTTCATGGTGCGACAGCTTGGCCAAACAGGATTGAGGCAAATCAAGAAACTGGCTGCGAATGGCTCCGCTCAAGAGCGCTCTGGGCTGCTCTCGAAGCTGCGGTCGAGCCCGAGAACGTACTGCGCGAGGTCGTCGACCAGATCCTCGGTGAACGCGTCGGGAGTGAAATTTCGGCGGGAGCGCCCCAGATTGCCGCCGTTGAGCAGATCGACCGTGACTCCGAGTGCCTCGTAGTCCGCCCGTATGCGCACGTGGCAGGGAATCGCGCTAAGCGTGAACGCCGCGCGCGCGACCTGCCTGAAATCATTCTTCGAGTCGCGCCGCGTGCTTTCGATCTGCAGCGCGTCCAGCTCCTGCTGGAAGCGGGCGATGTCCAGCGTCGACAGTTCGACGGTCGCCTCGCGCGTCGGGCGCAGCCGGCACGACAGGGTGACAAATTCGTGGAATGGCCGGTCGCCGATCTTGCGCATGCGGAAGTCGGCGAACGCGTCGGTCAGCTTCAGCAGCGGCAGCTCTCCCATGTAGATCATCCGGTAGCGGAATCCAAGCACGGGAGTCGCTGCGTTGACCTCCTGCGCGAACTCGGCCAGGTAGCGGAACGCGGCGCGCAGGCTGCGGTCCAGCCGCTCGATGTCCTGCGTTTTGAGCGCCGGCTTGGGCTCCGCAAGCTGGTCTGCCGCCTGCTTCCTGAGCATCGCGATCGCGACGTTGCGCCGCGAGGTCGCGGACAGAGGCGAGTCCACGCTCTCGCGCTGGCGCCGGCGCTCGTACTCCTCGCGCTGGTGCGCCTGTGTTTCGGCCCAGCGCTGCAGTTCGTCCTTCTTGCGCTTGCGCGCCTCGATTTCGGCCCGCAGTTCGGCTTGCTGCCGGACTTCGAGGCCGCGCGCGAACTCGTCGAATTCGGCCAGCAGCAGCTCGCTGGTCTGATCGATCGACGAGGCGCGCAACCGCATGGTCTCGTCCGCCTGCGCCGGGCGCTCGCGTGCGGGCGGTACTCCGCGCAGCTTGCGCAGCGCCTCGGCCATCTCGCCCGCGCGCAGATATCGCTCCTCGGGCTTCTTGGCGAGCGCGCGCGACAGGATGCGGTCGAACTCCCGCGGCAGCATGCTATCCAGCTCCGAGACATTGCGGTGCGGCTCCACCATGATGCGCCGCATCAACTCGAACATCGCGATCTCGCCTGCGCCTTCGAACGGAGTGCGATGCACCAGCATCTCGTACAGCACGACGCCGAGCGAAAAGATGTCGGAGCGGGGATCCGCGGGTTGGCCGAGCACCTGCTCGGGCGACATGTACTTCGGCGATCCGAGCGCCACCCCGGTCTGGGTCATCGACGAAGACGGCACGTAGGCCACACCGAAATCCGTGAGCTTTGCGTGTCCGGTCTGCGACACGATGACGTTGGCCGGCTTCACGTCGCGGTGCACGATCGCGTGCCGATGCGCGTGCTCGAGACCCTCCGCGATCTGCGCCGCGAGGTCCGCCGCGGTCGAGTAATCCAGCCTTCCCTGCGCGCGCAGCATGTGCTGCAGCGAGTGTCCCTCCAGCAGCTCCATCGCGATGAACGCGATTTCGCCCTCAAGCCCGACATCGTAGATGGTGACCAGATTCGGGTGGCTCAGGCGTCCAGCCGACTTCGCTTCGCGCAAAAAGCGCTCGCGCACGTCGTTCAGCACGTCTTCCGGCAGGCTCGGATTGAGCGTCTTGATCGCCACCGTGCGCTCGATCAGCGGATCGACCGCGCGGTAGACCGTGCCGGTGGCACCGCGCCCGAGCTCACCGATGATGCGGTAGCGGCCGAGTGTTTCGGGGAGCATCGCGTGCTGGGCTCAGGGGGTACCGCTGAATGGCGATTTGTCCGGGCATAAGCTTGGCGCAAACCCGCGCGGGCAGCAAGCAAAGCCGGCAGCGCGTTGCTCAGCCGGCATTTTCCAATCGGCTGAAGATGCGCTTCATTGCATTGACCCGGTCCAGATAGCGGCCAACGTCGTGGTCGCCGCATCGCTGGCCCGCGCTCAGATGGAACTTGCGCTTGGCATAGGCATCGCCCGAAGCGGCGCCGCACAAGTGGATGACGCCGGCCAGGTCCTGCTTCTGCTGCAGCGTGGCGTCGGCGATCGCTTGGCGTTCGACCGTGTCGGCGACCCGGCGGTCGAGGTAAGCCGAGGTCATCTCGACCGCGTGGCTTGGCACGACGCGCAGGTACAGACTGTTGAACCAGCATGACCCGAAGTCGTTCCAGGGCCCGTCCTCCACCACTGCATGATCATGAATGCAGTAGCGCTTCGCCTCGCTGTAGGTCGCATCGGTCGTCTGATACATCCCGACCGCGCTCGATGCAGGGCGATAGACATCGAAGGGCCGGGTCGTCAGGCGCCAGCGCCAGTAGGTCCGCGCCACGGGGTTGCCCGCGGCCTCCACCTGCGCGAGCGCCGCCAGAAGATCCGGCGTAATCACCGCCGTCGCGTGCTCGCGGAAGATCGGCTCGTACTGGCGCCATGTCTGCGTTGGTGTCTTGGAAAGCACGCCACTCACCGGAAAGAACAGCTCGGCCGGCTTGCGCGCAACCTGATAGCACCAATTGACCGCGAACGAGAGCACGATCAGCGCCAGCGTGGCGATGCCGACTCGGATGACGCCCGGCGCGGATCCCAGCGCACGCACGGCGCGCAGGTATCGTCGCAAAGGCCGGCGTGCGGAACCTGTGCTCGAGATGCGACGTAACCGCCGACGACGAAGTTGAACGGGCTTGCGGCGGGATGTTCTCCGACGTATTGGTCTCACGGACGCATTTTCCGACATTCCGGCGCCAGGCCGCGCGCGCGTCGGCCAGAGTCCGGGGCCCTAGCGAATCGAAAAGCCGCCGCGCTGCGGCCCAGGCACTGAACTCAGCGTGCTTCGGGATCCATAGCTGGCGGCGTCATGGAATCTTGGCCCCGCAAGCCGCAGTCGACGCGGCGACTCTCAAGGCAGCTTGCGTACGCCGCTTGAGCATCGTTCGCTGCAGCAACGGCCATGATGCGCTGCGCCTTTAGCTTGAACTCTCGCAAGGCGAGAGACTTCGCGTCTTCGGCGGGCTTCGCCGCACTCTCGCGCAACGTCTGGATCTCTCGCTCGACTCCCGGGTCGGGCGCGTAGGTTGATATCAGAATCGGCAGTGGATACACAGTTGCCGTGCCCTTGGCCCCGACCGGAGCGGCATTTGAGTAGTTGGTGACGCCCTCGTCATCTACCCACTTGTAGAGCTGCGCCGACGCCGGTACCGTCACTGACAGCAGGAGCGCAGTCAAGGGGAGCAATAGAACGCTACGCATCGCTTTCCTACCGGGGCACTCCTCCCTTCGGCCGAATAAGATGGTAACTGGTTCACGGCGCAAAAGAAAAAGGGGCATTTAGCCCCTTCTTCCGAACTGCTCGATTTGACTGGCGCGCCCGGCAGGATTCGAACCCACGACCCCCTGGTTCGTAGGGCGCCGTCCGCTGGTAAGTAACTGATTCATTGTAACTCAACTAGATCGCACGTCGCCAATTTACCCGTACTTGTCCGGACCGCGCCCAACAAAGTCACGCAAATCTCACGCAACCCCGTTTAAGCGCCACAACGGGCTGATACCCAGCTTTTCGGATCGATCAGGCGCATCCGTGCCGCGCGTTGTAAAGAAACGCATCATTCTTCTTTGACGGACCAGCAGGCACGGCGCCGAAAGTCTTCCTCAGTTTGAGCATCGCCCGAGGGAGGCGGCAATGACGGTCTGGGGGATTGGGCGCGTGCCGGCTCGCTACCGACTTCGGGCACGGTGTTTTCTCTCGATCTTTGCCCTCAATCTCCGACTCGCGCGGAACACCACCACGCGGCGGGCGCTGACGGGGACCCCTTCGCCTGTTTTGGGGTTTCGACCCGGGCGCTGCGCCTTATTGCGGAGCCCGAAAACACCGAACCCGGAGAGCTTGACGGCGTCGCGCCGCTCAAGCGCACCCCGGATCTCTTCGAAGAACGCCTCGACCATGTCCCTGGATTCATACCCGCTCAGCCCAATCTTTTCGGTGAGCATGTCGGCAAGCGTCATTCTCGTGAGCGCCATCAGCAGGTGTCGTGTCGAATTGTTTGCATGGTCGGGAGCGTACGCGCTGAGCGGCGCACGCGCCAGATTCGATTCGCCTTTGGTCGCTGGACGGCCACCGCGCGCGCACCTGAAGATGCGCAAGCCGAGCATACTGCTGAGGTAATGGCTTACCTCAACGGGGGGTAGGAACATTGGGACGGTGCCCGTTCGCAGTTCATTGCGTACTACGACTGCGAGCTACCGAATGCAGGGCGAAATTGAACGTCCGCAGAATGCGGGCAATACAGTTCTACATGCTCTTACGCCGCGGAAGCGATTCCAATAAGGCTCTAGCCTTTTCGTCCCCTTGCGACGCCGCTTTCGTTAGCCACAGCGTCGCTTTGTCCGGATTGTTTGCCACTCCGAGGCCGGTCGCGTACATGGTGCCGAGCAGCGACTGAGAACTCACGAATCCGCGCTCGGCCGATTTCGTCAGCCAATACTCTGCCTTACCTCCGTCCCGATGTACCCCTTGCCCGAACAAATACATCGTTCCGAGTAGCCCGCAGGCGGCTGGGTCGTTAAGGAATGCATTAGCCATAACGCTAGGGAGCGCAGCTACGTAATCACCTTTGGCATATGCCTTTAGCGCGTAGTAGTAGGAATCGGCGAGCGTAACCCGTAGCCCAGCGGCAACTACAAACTGAATCGCCCCGGGATTCCCGGAGAGTTCCGTGTGTGAGTCACGCCACCATGGCGTGAGGCTCGTTGCTTCGATAGTACGCTTGCTCGAGCTCGACCGGAGGGATCTCGCCGATCGGCCCGAGCAGGCGCTGGTTGTTGAACCAGGCGACCCATTCCAGCGTGGCGAACTCCACCGCGTCGACGTTGCGCCAGGGGCCGCGCCGGCGGATCACCTCAGTCTTGTAAAGCCCGATGATCGTCTCGGCGAGCGCGTTGTCGTAGGAGTCCCCGGTGCTGCCGACAGAGGCACGGATGCCGCATTCGGCCAGGCGCTCGCTGTAGCGGATCGACAGGTACTGCGTGCCCCGGTCGCTGTGATGCACCAGCCCGTCGGTGTCGGCCCGAGCGTGCAGCGCCTGCTCGAGCGCATCCAGCACCAACTCGGCCTTGAGCGAGGGGCTCACGCGCCAGCCCACGATCATGCGTGCGAAGACGTCGATCACGAACGCGACGTACACAAACCCCTGCCAGCTCGCCACGTAAGTGAAGTCGGCTACCCACAGCTGGTTGGGCCGCGTCGCGCGGAAGCGCCGTTGCACCAGGTCGGCGGGCCTCGGCGCCGCGAGATCCGGGACCGTCGTCGTCTTGAACGCGCGATCGCGCACCGCCCCTCGCAGATCGAGCCTGCGCATCAGCCGCTCGACCGTGCAGCGCGCGGCTTCGATGCGCTCGCGCTTGAGCTGGCGCCAGGTCTTGCGCACGCCGTACACGCAGAAGTTCTCGCGCCAGACACGCTCGATCTGCGGGCACAGCTCGGCGTCGCGCCGCACCCTCGCCGGGCGCCGCGCGGGATCGGCCGCTCGCGTCCTGTGCTCGTAGTACGTCGACGGGGCGATCGGCAGCTGCGCGCAGATCGGCTCGACCCCGTACACGCTGCGATGCGCGTCGATGAACGCCACCATCACTTCGGTCGGCGGACGAGCTCCGCCTGTGCGAAAAAAGCCGATGCCTTGCGCAGAATCTCGTTGGCGCGCTTGAGCTCCCGGTTCTCGCGCTCTAGTTGCCGCAGTCGCTCGCGCTCCGCGCTGCTCATCCCGGCGCGTTCGCCGTGGTCACGCTCGGCCTGGCGCACCCAGCGGCGCAGCGACTCGGCCGTGCAACCGATTTTGCCGGCAATCGAATTGATCGCCGCCCACTGCGAACCGTGCTCGGCCTGCTGTTCGGCCACCATGCGCACGGCCCGCTCCCGGACTTCCTCCGGATACCTCTTCGTCGTTCCCATTGCTCCATCCTCTCAAAAGTCGGAGTCTCCGGGAATCCCGGGGCGATTCA